>JAEWYA010000190.1 GCA_023395775.1 Bacillota bacterium | reverse complement strand
AATCTTCTTAATCTCTTATGGGGTGCTCCCGCAATCAGGCGGCGTCTTTTTCCTCTTATCGGGTGGGAATGATCTCGATCCAATACCCGTCCGGGTCCGCGATGAAATAGATCCCCATTTTGGGATTCTCAAAGCAGATGCAGCCCATCTTCTCGTGGCGGGCGTGCTCCGCCGCGTAATCCTCGGCTCTCAGGGCCAGGTGGAACTCGCATTCGCCCAGATCGTATTTCTGGGGATGGTCCCGGAGCCAGGTCAATTCCAGCCGGAAGTCGGTCTTCCCGTCTCCCAGAAAAACGATGATATAACTGCCGTCGGGAGCCTCCTTGCGCTCGCCCACCGGGGTCAGGCCCAGAGCCTCCTTGTAAAACGCCAGGGATTTATTAAGATCGGACACGTTGAAATTAAAATGATTAAAGGTCAGCATATTATCTCCTTAACTATTTTTACCTCGCGGACATTATTTAATTGTCCGAGCCTCCACATAATACCTCTTATCCTGCGCATGGCCCATGGAGAAGGTCTTGCGGGGCAGGACGCCATCGGCCATAACGGTCTTGAACAGCTGCTCCTTCCCCATGGCAGGCAGCTTGAAGCCGATGTTGCCGGGCTTTGCGCCCAACTCGTCTGTCACCTCGTCGCCGTGGATGTAATCCACTTCGCCGTCATTGGCTTTCAGATAATCGTCGATGAACGCCTGTAAGGTACCCACTGCCAGCTGGACCTTCGGGTCCGGCACGGTGACAATCCCCTTGTGTCCGGCGTAGGTATAGGCAATGGCATGGCCTTCGCCCTCGCCCTCGTGGGCGGAGGGATAAAACGCCTTGAACGCCGCCAAGACCTTCTCCGGGTCCACATGGAACAAAACACGGTGAATCGGTTCAAATTTCAGCGCGTCGTCATGGTTGTTCACCACCTCCACCAGCGCATAGCGCTCCGGCAGAGAGGCCCACTGCTCCTTCGGCGTGACTTTTTTCAGGTTCTCGTAGCAGGTCTTTGCCGTGGCCAGCGAATGGTTCCCATCGCCCACGGCAAAGAGAAGCGGCGCGGCATCCTTCATTCCGTACTTCTTCTCCATCTGAGCCGGAGCGCACAGAGCCGTCAGCGCGTCGGCCGCGGCGTCCATCTGTGTCTCCGTCAGCTTCCAGCCGGTGAGGTGGCCGCCGCCCTGCTGCAAATCAAAATCATAGAGCATCTCCATCTTCCCGCTCTGGGCACTCAAGGGCTCAATAACCGTCCCGTCCGGATCGTCGATCAGCAGCATCACGTGGGGCAGCTCAATGGGCGCGTCCTGCCGGACCTTCACCCGGGGCGGAATGCGGGAGAGAACGGTTCCCTCCGTGGCGCGGATCAGCGCACCGGAGCCGGGGGTATAGTCGTACTGATCCAGATCAATCATGCCGATCAGGCCGTGGCGCACCTTTCCGTCGGACTGGGTACGTTCCATATAAATGAGAGACGCGGGCAGCGTTTTGAACACGCCGCCATCCACGTACCGCTTCATCGCTCCGTTGATGTCCGCAATGCGCTGTTCCACATCGGGGTCGTTCAGTTTTGCCTCCGGCAGGATCAGACGGAGCGTAGAGGGCGCGTCTCCCACGTTCTGTTCCACCGCCGCCCAGTACTCCGGCTGAGAGGTAAACTGATCGCAGGCCACCACAGCCCATTTATTCATGTCCGCTTTTTCAGGAAGCAGGATATCCGCAGGATAGAAACCCAGCTGGTTGAATTTCTCGTTCATGTGAGGTCTCCTTTTCCAATTTTCCAAAATTTTTTGGGCGCACCGCACGCCGTCCCAACTGTTCTTTAGTATACTATACTCCATCTCCGGATTCAACAAGCGAGGAAAATTTTTCTCCCCCGCGAGTATTGTTTGGCGCTCTTTGGGGCATACTGCTTCCAAATCCCGAGCGATATATTTTAGGAGGTTTTTATGGTTATCGACAAGATCGCACTGGTTCTGTCCATTATCGGTGCGCTGAACTGGGGCGGCATCGGCCTGTTTGGATTTGACACAGTCGCCTTTCTCTGCGGCGGACAGATGGCGGTCCTCTCCCGCATCATCTACGCGCTGGTGGGACTGGCTGGACTGTGGTGCATCACGCTGCTGTTCCAAAGAGGCGAAGAGCGAAGAGCCCATCACGCAGTCTGAGTTCCGCAATGGGACGGACCCGGAGGGACAGACAGGTTCTGTCTCTCCGGGTCCCCCATTTTTTATAGTTTTCCGCAGCTTCATGCGCATCTTCCCAATCTGATTCAATCAGATTGGGCCCGCCGAAAATCTCAAGGCGCGGTCGGAGACGGTTTTGGGGCGCATTGGCTCCGCCTTCAGGTAAAATTTATAAAATATGCAAAATTGCCCCTTGTCACAGAAAGGAAAACGTTTATAATGAAACTAGAATGTATTTTTTGATGTTCGCTTCCATTTCATAAGGAGGTTTTTATGAGAAAGACAAAGATCGTCTGCACGCTTGGCCCCGCCACCGACAGCGAGGAAACTCTGCGCGCCATGCTGGAGTCCGGATTGAATGTGGCGCGGTTCAATTTTTCCCACGGCAGCCACGCCGAACATAAAAAGCGGCTGGACATGGTGAAGAAGCTGCGCAGAGAAATGAACCTGCCTGTGGCCGCCATGCTGGATACAAAGGGCCCTGAGATCCGCCTGCGGGACTTCAAGGACGGCAGAGCGGAACTGAAGCAGGGCCAGGAATTTACCCTCACCACCCGGGAGGTTCTGGGAGACGAGCACATTTGCTCCATTACCTACCGGGATCTCCCCGGCGACGTGGCGGTAGGCGGCTCGATTCTGCTGGACGACGGACTGATCTGCCTCACCGTGTTGGAGATCAAGGACGGGGATATCCGCTGCCGGGTGGAAAACGGCGGTCCCATCAAAAACCACAAGGGCGTCAACGTCCCGGGCGTGCGGCTGTCCATGCCGTATCTAAGCCAGCAGGACAAGGA
>JAEWYA010000187.1 GCA_023395775.1 Bacillota bacterium | reverse complement strand
ACAGGCGGATGTTCTGAAAGGTCCGGGCCATGCCCAGCTTTGTGATGACATCCGGCGTGGGGGCCAGCACCTTGTCGGTAAAAGCCGCGGGGTCGCGCTCCTTCTCCGTTTCTTCCAGGGTGGCCTTTGCCTCCGCATTCTCCGCCTGCACCCGGAAGGCGGAGGTGTACATCTCCGGATTTTGCCCCTTGTAGAGCTTTTTCATCTTCCCCTGGGGGTGATTGCGCACAATGGTCTCCCCGCAGAACTCCACCCGGCCGTTGCTGGGCGCGTATACTCCGGTGATGACGTTGAACGCGGTGGTCTTACCCGCGCCGTTGGGGCCGATCAGGGAGACGATCTCCCCTTTGTTGATCTCCAGATTCAGATTGTCAACCGCCACCACGCCGCCGAACTGCATGGTCGCGTTTTCCACGCGCAGCACATTCTCACTCATTGCCAGCACCTGCCTTTGCCTTCGCGGAACGCTTCTTCTTTCCCAGGTCCCACAGCTCCTTGTCGCCCATGATGCCCTCCCGGAAGAACAGCACCACGATCATAATGACCACGGAAAATACCACCATGCGGAAACCGGAACGCAGCAGCGGCAGCTTCAGTTTGGGGCTGATGACAAACCACACGTCCCAAATCAGTACGACGGTCGCCACAGCCAGCCCCAGTACCGGCCCCCAGCTGACCGTGGTCCGCCCCTGCGCCGCGCGGGTAAGCAACTTTTTGCCGCTGCGCTTCATTCTCATCAGGCCGAAAGCCACAATCGCAGCAATCATTAAGCCAAACACAATTGCAAATTTCACCTTGACGCCGAAATTTTGCAGGGTAGTCTCGTTGTCCAGAAAACGCAGCAGCCACTCCGAGCAGCCCACGAACAGAAACGAGGCAATCACAGACCCGGTAATGGACCCGATGCCGCCGATGACCACGATCAGCAAAATCTCATAGGTCATGGCCGCCTTGAAAGCCGAGGCCTGAACGCTGGCCTGAAACATGGCCAGCAGCGCACCGGAGATCCCCGCAAAGAAGGAGCTGATCATAAAGCTCATCCGCTTGTGCTTTGCAAGATTGATGCCCATGGCCTCAGCGGCCACCTCGTCATCCCGGATGGCCTTGAAGGCCCGGCCATAGGTGGAATTGATCAGCAGCACCACCACGAGGATGCACAGTCCCGCAAAAAGGAAGGGCATCACCGTGGTCAGCTTCAAGCTGCCCAGATGGAAATCTGTGAAGCTGGTAAAACCGTATAGCAGGTTGGAGCCGTTGGTGACGGGGCCCAGTTTTTCATACATGACCACCGCACGGATAATCTCCGCGAAGCCCAGCGTGGCAATGGCCAGATAGTCGCTTTTCAGCTTCAGTACGGGAAGGCCGATGAGCCACGCGAACAGGCCCGCCACGCATCCCGCCAAAATCAGGCAGAGCACCACTCCCAGCAGCACGCCGAACTGGCCCATGGAATTCCCCAGACTCTGCGTCACGGAGAAACCAAGTCCCCCGTCCGCATACCGCTGATAGACGCTGGCCTGCCGCTCCACCGGAACGGTGAGCACCGCATAGGTATAGGCGCCCAGCAGCATAAAGCCCGCCTGTCCCAGAGAAAAGAGGCCGGTAAAGCCGTTCAGCAGGTTCATGGAGACGGCGACCAGCGAGTAGATTGCGCCCTTTTGCAGCACGGTCAAAAGCATGGAGGGAACATGGGGAAGATTGTCCAGCGCTCCTACAAGCACCAGCACAGCGACGGCGATCACCAAGGCAATCCAAGCCTTCTTATGGTCGTTCTTCTTCAACATTCCGTCACACCTTCTCCGTCAAATTCTCTCCGAAGAGGCCGGTGGGCTTCACCGCGAGAATTACGATCAGCAGCGCGAAAGTGAACGCATCGGAAAACGTCGTCAAACCCGTGCCCTTGATAAGGCTCTCGCAGATGCCGATGATGAAGCCGCCGATCACCGCGCCGGGAATGGACCCGATGCCGCCGAACACGGCGGCCACGAACGCCTTGAGTCCCGGCATGGCGCCCACGGTGGGGGGGACGGTGGCATAAATGGAGAAGTACAGCATAGACCCCACCGCCGCCAAAAAGGACCCCACCACAAAGGTGAAGCTGATAACGTTGTTGATCTTGATGCCCATGAGCTGAGCCGTCTCAAAATCCCGGGACGCGGCCCGCATGGCCATGCCGATCTTGGTCCGCTTGATCAGTACCACCAGCGCCGCCACCAGCAGAATCGTCAAAAACGGGGTAATAATCGTAACGCGGCTCGTGGTGGTCCCCCCCACGTTCACGCGGTCGCTGATCCAGGGCAGAACGGGGTACTGCTTGGCAAGACCGCCGGTGAGATACCACATGGAGTTTTGCAGCAGATAGCTCATACCAATGGCGGAGATCATGACCGACATGCGGGGCGCGGTGCGCAGGGGCCGGTAGGCCACCTTTTCCACCAGCACGCCCAAAATCACCGTCAGTACGATGGTCAGGGGGATAGAAACACTCAGGGGCATGGTCGCGGCGGCATAGACCATGATAAAGCCGGCCACTGTGAAAATATCGCCGTGGGCAAAGTTGATAAGACGCAGAATACCGTACACCATCGTATACCCGATGGAGATCAAGGCATACTGCCCGCCCACGGAGACGCCTGCCAGCAAGTAGGGCAGGATTTTATCAAGCATGGAACTCCCTCCGTTTTCTCCGTTCTCCGAAAACCGGGAACGGGCTGAATCCCGCGCCGGAGCGTGGATTTTCTTCTGACCTGCATCGAACCCTTCGGCTCTCGGCTCGATGCAAGTCAGAATCGCTGTGACCTACGAAGCGCAGACGGGGAGAACCCCGCCTGCGCTTCGCGTAGTACGGTTTTGAGGCCGGTTTCCGATCAGCCCTGCACGGACTGGCGCTTGATGAAGGTAAACGCGCCGTCGGTGGCCTGCTTGATGTAAGCCTCGGTCTTATTGGCGTCGCCGGTATCCGGATTCATGGTGATATGACCGGTAACAGCGTCAAAATCCACTTTGAACAGGGCGGCCTGAATATCCGCTCCGGAGGTGGACTGGGCCAGCTTGATGGCCTCGATGGCGGTCATATAGGAATCGTAGCCCAGAGCCGAGACGGCTGCCACGATGTCGTTGCCGCCGTTGTTGGTCAGGTTCTGGGGATCGGCGTTCAGGAACTCCTTAAAGCCCTTGACGAAGGTGGAGGCAAGGCCGGAATCGTCGTTCTCGTCAAAGAAGGTGGAGCAGTAGACCGGCAGACCGGTACCCTTCTGGGCATCCAGAATCACGGAGGACTCCCAGGTGTCGCCGGCGCAGACGGGGATGGTAACGCCGGACTTTGCAGCCTGACCGATAATCAGGGAGGCATAGGTCGTGGCGGAGGGAGCAAAGATCACGTCCGCGCCATAGGCCACGGCGTTCTGGATGTAAGCGGAGAAATCGGAGGTGCCCTCGGGGAAGTTCTCGGCCTTCACTTCGCCGCCCAGGCCCTCAAACGCCTTCGTGAAATAGGTGCCAAGGCCCGTGCCGTAATCCTCGCCCAGCATGGTCAGAACATAGGCCTTCTTGGCGCTGAACTGCTCGGAGACAAAGTTGGCCATGACGCTACCCTGGAAGGGGTCCAGGAAGCAGACGCGGAAGTAGTAGGGGTTCTGCTCCGTGACGGCGGGGTTCGTGCAGGAGCAGCCGATGGCAGGAATCTGTGCCTGCTGGAAAGTGGGCGCGGCGGCGATGCATACGCCGGAGCCATAAGAGCCCAGAACTACGGACACACCCGCATTCACCAAAGACTGAGCGGCGGTGATGGCTTTGTCGGTTGTGGACTGGTTATCCACGATCTCCAGCTGGATATCATAGGTCTGACCATTGATGTCCACAGTGGGAGTCACCTGATTGGCGTACTGGATGCCCAGTACCTCCTGCTTGCCGCCGGCGCCGTTGTCGCCGGAAGCGGGCTCGAAC
>JAEWYA010000149.1 GCA_023395775.1 Bacillota bacterium | reverse complement strand
AAAATGGCATTCAGTGTGCGGCCCGAGACGTTAAAGGTCATAGAGTATGCGCAGGGGTAAAGGTGCATCTCGTGAAGGTCCTGAAAATTATAAATGTTCGTCAGAATCCGGCGGCTGGCGGGATTGTGCTTCAGATCGTACAGAACCCGGTCTACCTGGTCGAATTCTCCCTCGGGGTACTGGTGCTTTACTCCCAGCTGATAGCCGTAGGCCTTCCCGATGGACCCGGTCTCATCGGCCCACTGGTCCCAAATCTTCGCGTTCAGGTCGCGGACATTGTTAGACTTCTTCTGCCAGATCCACAAAAGCTCGTCCACCGCCGTCTTCCAATAGGTGCGCCGCAGCGTCAGAATCGGGAACTCCGCGGAGAGGTCATAGCGGTTTACAATGCCGAATTTTTTGATGGTATGGGCGGGAGTCCCGTCCTCCCAATGAGGCCGGACCTGCTGGTCCGTGTCCCAGACGCCGTTTTGCAGGATGTCCCGGCAATTTTGAAGAAATAACTCGTCCGCGCGGCTCATCTGACCACTCCTGTTCATTTTATCTGTATTTGAATAGTATAGCAGACGCCGTCGCCGGATTCAACGGTGTCCTCCATGTGAGAATCAAAAAAAGATGCCGCATTGAATTGCAGCGTTTTGGAACAATTGTGGTTGCAGATGTGCAAAAGGTGCGGTATGATAAAAGCGGCAGCTTTGCTGCTGTCTTTATGTATACCTGTCGACCCGCCCCATCAGGGGGGCGAGGCGATGGCGCGTTGCGCTGATTTATAACCGGGAGGGGGAACGGGCCGTGCCGGAGGGACTGGAAGCGGATAAGCGGGGATATCTTCTGGAGAATTTTCGCCTGTTTCACCTGAAGGACACCAGCACGAAGACGCTGGAGTACCACTATCACGAATTTGACAAGATCATCCTTCTGCTGGGCGGCAAGGTGACTTATATGGTGGAGGGTGTGACCTATTTCCTCCGCCCGTGGGATTTGCTGCTGGTGCCGCGCAACCAGATTCACCGGGCGGTGATTGATCCGGCGGAGCCTTATGAGCGGATGGTGCTGTGGCTGGGGCGGGAGTGGTTGGACCGGAGGAGCGACCCCGGCGAGCCCTTGTCCGCCTGCTTTGATCTGGCCTGTCGGCGGGGGTTCCATCTCCTGCGGACGGACAGGGAGCGCAGACCCTTCTATATGCGCCGGTTCCAAGAGCTGGAGGAGGCGCTTCGGTCTCAGGAGTACGGCAGCAAGCGGATGGCGGACACCTGTTGCCAGCAGCTTTTGATCGGCGTGAATCGGGACAGTCTGCGGGACCGGACGGCGGAGCGGGATAAGGATGCCTACCGCTCAGACCCAAAAATCGAGGAGATCCTGCGGTATATTGCCGGTAATCTGGAGCGGCCGTTGACGGTGGACGTACTGGCGGAGCGGTTCTTTCTGAGCCGGTACTATCTGATGCACCGATTCAAGGAGGTTACAGGCTATACCGTCCACCAGTATATCAGCCAGAAGCGGCTGCTGCTGGCGGGAGAACTGCTGCGGCAGGGGGCGCCGGTGATGAAGGCGGCGGAGCAGGCGGGCTTCGGGGACTATTCCGCGTTTTTGCGGTCTTTCCGCGCCACGTTCCATGCCAGCCCACGGGACTTTCAGCCCCGCCGTTGAGGGAACTCGATCCGGCGGGAATAGACTTTTAAATATTTAGAGAGAAGATGCAGAATGGGCGGCGCGACTTTAACAAAATTTTCAAATTTAGACCTTAGAAAGCTGATCATCCCGCTGGTAGTGGAACAGCTACTGGCGATAACGGTGGGCCTTGCGGATTCGCTGATGGTAGCCCGGGTGGGCGAGGCGGCCGTGTCCGCCGTGTCCCTGGTGGATGCGGTGAATGTGCTGCTGGTCAGCATGTTTTCCGCGCTGGCCACCGGCGGCGCGGTGGTGGCGGGGCAGTACATGGGGCGCAGGGAGCTGGAAAAGGCCAACCGCGCAGGCGCTCAGCTTTTGCTGTTCATGGGGGAGTGCGCCGTGGGCGTCACAGTACTGCTCTACTGCATCCGCACCTTTGTGCTCGGTGTGGTCTTCGGACAGATTGAAGCGGATGTGGCGGCATACGCCGATACCTACTACCTGATCGTGGAGGCGTCCACGGTGTTTCTTGCCATCTACAGTGCCGGAGCGGCACTGTTCCGGGTGATGGGAAACTCAAAAATTTCCATGTGGGTATCTCTATGGATGAATATTATCAACGTAGTGGGCAATGGCGTACTGATTTTCGGCTTTCACCGGGGCGTGGAGGGCGTTGCCATCCCGACTTTGATATCCCGGGCCGTGGCGGCGGTGGCGATGGTCGTCCTGCTGAGAAAGCCCTCCCTTCCACTCCATCTGCCGGAGAAGTTTTCCTTCCGCCACGAAAAGGCCATCGTGAAAAACATCCTCCTGCTGGGCGTGCCCAACGGGGTGGAGGGCAGCATGTTCCAGCTGGGAAAGCTGCTGCTGCTCTCGGTGGTCTCCGCCTTTGGCACCGCGTCCGTGGCGGCCAACGCCATTGCTAACACCATCGCAAGCTTTCAGATTCTGGCGCCCCAGTCCATTGGGCTGGGAATGGTCACGGTGGTATCCCGCTGTGTGGGAGCGGGGGAGTTCTCCGATGCCCGGACCTATACCCGCAAGCTGATGCGCTGGGGGTATGCGGCCATGCTGGCAACGAACCTGCTGATTTTTGCGCTGCTGCCGCTGCTGCTGCGGCTTTACGATCTCTCTGCGGAGGCTACAAATTATGCCCGCATCCTTTTGCTGCTGCACGGCGGCATCGGCATCCTGATCTGGCCCGTGGCTTTCCAGCTGCCGCAGACACTCCGGGCCGCAGGCGACACCCGTTTTACCATGCTTGTGTCCTCCGCATCCATGTGGGCGTTCCGGGTGGTACTGGGCGTCATCATGGCGAAGACCTTCCGGATGGGTGTTTTGGGTATGTGGGGAGCCATGTTTGTGGACTGGATTGTACGCAGCGCCGTGTTTCTCCTGCGCTACCGAGGACGCCGGTGGGAGAGCAAGGCGCTGAAGGATTGACGAAGCGAGTTTAAATTTTTTAGCCCTGTGGTAAATACCATCTTAACAATTTAGAAAATCGTGATATTCTAATAGAAATAAGGCGCATAATAAACCCGGAGAGCGCCGTGCGGCGCTCTCCGGGCGGATGACAGGGGGGAAACAGACAGAATCCCTTATTTTTTGACCGGCGTCTTTCTCTTGGGAGAGGTCACCGCGGCGGCCACGCCGATCACGCAGACGACGATGCCTACGATATAGCCGATGCTGGCGGTACCCGCTCCGAAGAAGGACGCGATCTGACCTGACAGGATCAGGACCATGCCCAGCGGAGCAAGGACCTTCATGCACAGGGCGAAGAATCCGTCGATGCCGGCGCCGTGGCCGGAATGGATTTCGTCCAGCATGAACTTGGGCTGGATTTCCCAGCCGATCATAATGCTCATCAGCATCGCGCCCAGAGGCATCGCAAGGCCTTCGGACATCATATCCATGAAGTCCAGCCAGCAGTCATTCCAGCCGGCGTATTTGGTAACGCCGTCCACCACGACGGCCGCCATTTCTTTAAATGGAACCGGGATACCGTTGGAGCCGAGGCCATCCACAGCCACGATGGTGGCTTCCACCATAATGGCGAGGCATACGATCAAAACGGTTTTGGGGCGGTTGGGCTTTTTGCCCTGCTGGGTTGCCCGGTCCATGAAGAACGTGGCGATAACCTCGACCAGAGAGATGGCGGAGGAGATGGCGGCGATCAGTACCAACAGATAGAAGATCACGCCGAACAAAGAGCCGATGCTGCCCATGCTGTTGAACACGTTTTGCAGCGTTACGAACAGGAGGCTGGGGCCGCCCAGGGCGATCTTGCCCACGGGAATGCCTTGCTGGATGCCATAGGCCACAGCGGCGGGAATGACGGCGATGCCGGCCATAATAGCGACCGTGGTATCGGCGATCACGATGATGCCGGAGTTCTTAACCAGATCTTCCTTCTTATTGAGGTAGGAGCCGTAAGTAATCATGGCGCCCATAGCCAGAGACAGGGAGAAGAACATCTGCCCGCCGGCGGTGGATATAACGGCGCCAAGGCTGGGAGCGGACTCAATGAAGCCGCCCGTCACCGCGTAGCCGGGGACGAACATGAACTTCAGGCCCTCGACAGCGCCCGGCAGGGACAGGCTCTTGATGATGATGATGACCAGCATCACGAACAGGGCGGGCATACCGACGTTGTTGAATTTCTCAATGCCGCCGGAGATGCCGCCGCGGTTGATGAAGTAGCAGATGATCATGAACAGCAGAGTGTAGACCACGCAGCCCCAGGGATTCGTCAGCATGGCGCCGAACAGGTCGCCGCCGGCAACCGCTTCGGTCTGGAAGGCCAGATCGCTCAGATTCAGAGCCATGTACTCGATGCAGTAGCCGCCCAGCACGGAATAGAAGCTCATGATGATGAACGGAGAAAAGACCGCCAGCCAACCGATCCATTTGAACCGGCTGGACACCGCATGATACGCCCCGATGGGTCCGGTGCCGGTTTTGCGGCCCAGCGCCAGTTCTGCCATCATAATGGTGAAGCCCACGAAAAGCGCCAACAGCAGGTAGACGATCAAGAAGGTAAATCCCCCCGATTTACCCATCTTGTAAGGAAAGCCCCAAATGTTGCCGAGGCCGACGGCCGAGCCAATTGCCGCCAGCAGGAAGCCGATGTTGCTTCCCCAACTGCCTCTCTCGTTTTCCACAAATAACCCCTCTTTCTTAAATGAATTTCTCGCTAAAATATACTATGAATAAAGTGTGAAGTCAAGGGGAAGAGGTAAAAAGTGTACAAAAACTTTTTATATATTTGTGACGAAATTAACAAAATGCACAAATCGAAATAAGACACTGCGCTTGCAGGGAGAATCGCCGACTTCCGGCAAACCGAGAAAGGATTTAAGAACATGCTGAGTTTTACGCCGATCGCCGCCGAGCATGGAGAGCTTCTGCGCCGGTATTATGAAAACTGCAATTATGGACTGTGCGAATATTCCGCAGGGACGAAGCTGATGTGGGGGGAGCACCTCCTTCCTGCTTTCACGGAAGCCGCGGGCTGCCTGATTGTTCGCAACGGGGCGGAGAAAAAGGTGGTGTTTGACTACCCTGTTCCCGGTCCTGAGGGGGACGAGGACGCGGCTCTCTCGGCCATAGAGGACTGGTGCATGGAAACCGGAACGCCGCCGGTAATCTCTGTGGTCCCCGAGGCGAAAGCGCCGCGGCTGCTCCAGCGCTACCCGTACGCTGCGGTGCGCAATGTGCGTACCTGGCGGGACTATCTTTATAAAACGGAAGATCTGCAAACCTTTGCCGGACGGCGGTATTCCGGCCAGCGCAACCATATCAAGAAATTTCGAGCCGCCTGCCCGGACGCGGTGTTCAGACCGCTGACGGCGGCGGACATGCCGCTGATTGACCAATTTTGGGCGGATTACGGCGGGGAGTTTGCCAAGGGGGACGATCCCAGAGCAACGGGAGAGTTGAAGCTGGCCAAGCGGATGCTGGATCAGCTGGACAGGCCATGGTTTCTCTGCGGCGGAATGCTGAATGGGGACAAGGTGATTGCTTTGGCACTGGCGGAGCGGTGCGGTGATACCCTTATCATACACATTGAGAAGGCGCTGTATTCCTACGTAGGCGTCTATCCGGCCATGGTGCAGGCGTTTGCGCAGCACTTTGGCGGAGATGCGGTCTGGATCAACCGGGAGGACGACGCCGCCGACTTGGGACTCAGAACCTCAAAGCTGCAATACGGGCCGGATCATCTGGCCCCCAAGTATCATTTTGCCCCCCAGAACGAGCTTTTGTATCATGTGAAAGCCATTCCGGAGCTGAAGACGGAACGGCTGACCCTATCCGAGCTGACGGAGGAGGATATCCCCGCTTACAATGCCTTGGTGTTGGACGGGGAGCGGAATCGCTGGTGGGGTTATGACGATGTGGCGGGATTGGACGGCCCGGTGACGGAGCGGAGCTTTTTTGAGGTTGCCCAGCGGGATTTCCGCAATTGCGCGGCGGTGAATTTTGCCGTCCGGCTGGATGGAAAGCTGATCGGCGAGGCGGTTCTTTACCGCTTTAACTACCGGGGCGACGCGGAGCTTGGCTGCCGCATTGCGAAAGAATACGAGGGTTGGGGCTATGGCACGGAGGCCTTTGCCGCCGCGGCGAACTGGGGACTGTACGGCGTCCATCTGACGCGGATCGTGGCGAAGTGTTTCAAAAAGAACGAAGCCTCCCGGAAAATGCTCTCCTCCTGTATGCGGCCCAACGGAGAGGACGAGACCTATTACTATTTTGAAAAGCTGGTGTGAGCCGAATCGTACCAGCGAGTGGAACGGCGAACCCGGAGCGAGAGCACCGGGCCGCCGTTTCGCTGTATGCGAAGTCCTGCCTCTTGTAAAGCGGGCGGCGTGGCAGCGCGGTCAGAGTGTGAGACGCGCAGCAGCGCTTCTATTTCCTGACATCCTGATTCTGAAATGTTCCGTATTACGGAAAAAGCGGTTTGCCGTAATCGGAGGAACTTATGGGCGGTTTTCACATAACTTTCCCGTTCAAAAACCATACTAAGCCACAAAGGGAGGCGCGGTATGGAACAGCTTTCAAACCAATACGACGACAATGTCCGACACATTGACACGCTGCTGGGCGTGGGCCGCAACTGCGATCTGGTGTCGCGGGACCTTATCATCGGCGGTCGAAAAGCCCGTATTTGGGTAATCGACGGCTATGGTCAGGACGCCATTTTGGAGCGAATGGGGGCGTTTTGGCTGTCGCTACGCCCTGAGCAGGTGAGAACGTTCACCCAGATGCAGGATTTTGCGGATCGGTTTATCACATTTTCTGAAACCAATGTAACTTCCGATCTGGTGGACATTTCCACTTCCGTCCTGCTGGGGAAGACGCTTTTTTTGATGGAAGGCGTTTCCGGCGGGGCACTGATGGACGCAAAAGGTTATCCATCCCGTAGCGTGGATGAGCCGGCGGACGGAAAGGTCCTGCGGGGCGCCCACGACGGCTTCGTAGAGGCCGTTGTTCCCAACATGGCGCTGTTGCGCCGCCGTATCCGAGACCCGCACCTGACAATGGAAGGCCATAAGGTGGGCGGACGGAGTAAAACGGACGTGGTGCTGTGCTATATGGATGACCGGGTGGATCACAAGCTGTTGGATCAGCTGCGCAGAAAACTGGACGCCATCGATGTTCACTCTCTCTCCATGGGGCAGGAGAGCCTGGCGGAGGCCATCCGTCCAAAACAATGGTATAATCCGTTTCCAAAAATTCGGTACAGCGAGCGGCCCGATACGGCGGCGGCCACGGTTCTGGAAGGACACATCGTGGTACTGGTGGACAACACTCCGGCGGTGATGCTGCTGCCCACCACGATCTTTGATTACTCTCAGGAGGTCAACGATTTTTACTTTCCGCCTCTGGTGGGGACGTATTTGCGTATCCTGCGGATGGTGGTGATGATTCTCAGCCTGTTTATCACGCCGATGTGGTATCTGCTGGTAAACAAGCCCAACCGTTTGCCGGACTGGCTGATTTTTTTGGCGAAGCCGCAGCCCTGCGCGCTGCCCCTGCTGGCACAGCTGCTGGTGGTGGAATTCCTGATCGATCTTTTAAAGCTCGCGTGTCTCAACACACCCAACGCGCTGTCCAACTCGTTTTCCATGCTGGGTGCTCTGATCTTGGGAGATTTCGCCGTGCAGGCGAAGTGGCTGACGCCGGAGGTATTGGTCTATATGGCTTCCGTGTCCATTGTCGGATTCTCCCAGCCCAGCTTTGAGATGGGATACGCGGTGAAACTTCTGCGAATGCTGCTTTTGATTCTGTCGTCCGCTTTTGATTTTTGGGGCTTAATAGGGGGAACGCTTCTCATTATTTGGCTGGTCGTGGCCAACCGGACCGTAGTGGGGCCGGGATACCTGTATCCGCTTCTGCCGTTTAACGGCAAGGCGCTGAAAAGA
>JAEWYA010000079.1 GCA_023395775.1 Bacillota bacterium | reverse complement strand
GGGCGTCGTTCCCGCAGCCGCCGGGCCACGCCGCCGACACTGCTGCTGCTGGCTCCCACGGCGTTGGTGTTTCGACTGGTGTTGGACTACCGAACCCGTTCTGCAAACCCGGCGCTAGGAGCTTACGCTTTAGAGCTGCTGGCCCTTGGCTTTGCGGCGCTGGCTTTTTTTCATCTGGCCTCCTTCGCGTTTGGAGACGGCTTCGCGCGGGCCTTTTCTTTCCTCTCCGGTGGAACGGTGGTCCTGTGCGTGGCGGCGCTGGCGGATGGACTGGACTTTGCCCAAAATACGATGTTCGGCGGCTGCGCCCTCTTTTTTCTGGGCTTTCTCTGCTCTCTTCAGCCTGACGCGGGCCGTACGCACGGCAGCGCGGGTAAGGAGGAGCCGCTATGAATATCAGCGGGCTGCAAAAGCTGTCCCTTGTTGACTTTCCGCACAAAATGGCCGCCACAGTCTTCACCGGCGGCTGTAATCTCCGCTGCCCCTTTTGTCACAACGCGCTGCTGGTCACCGCTCCGGCAGAAGAGAGGGAGCATTATGAAACGCGGGAGGTTCTGGATTTTCTCACCTCCCGCAAAGGGCTTTTGGACGGCGTGGTACTCTCCGGGGGCGAACCGCTGCTTCAGGAGGGGGCTGCGGAATTTGCCGCCGCGGTGAAGGCGCTGGGCTTTGCGGTAAAGCTGGATACCAACGGCTGCTTTCCGAGCCGACTCCGCGCTCTGCTGGACGCGGGGAACATCGACTATGTGGCCATGGACATCAAAAACAGCCTGTCCAAATATCCCCTTACCGTGGGTATCCCCGGCTTCGACACCTCCGGCGTACAGGAGAGCGCGGAGATTTTAATGGAGGGACGGGTGGATTATGAATTCCGAACCACTCTGGTCCGGGAGTTCCACACTGAGGCGGACCTGCTGAGTATCGCTCACTGGCTGGAGGGCGCGAAACGCTACCGCCTCCAGAACTTTGTGGACTCCGGCGCTCTGATTCAGAGCGGGCTGCACGGCTTTTCTTCTGAGGAGATGCACGCTTTTGCCGAGGTCGTCCGTCCCTATTTTGCGGACATTTCTCTGCGGGGCGTGGATTGAAGCCGTAAAAAAATGACCGCTTCGCACTTTTTTATCCGCTGAAAATTCCGTACTCCCTGCTGCGGCGGCATTTTTTGATTATATGCCGTTCTCCACACCTCACTAAATCTTGGAGTCAATTGACGTTTTTCATGAAATCTTCCACAAGATATAGGGATTCTTCTAATTGACATTGATTGGTAACCCCGTTAAAATAAGGACGGAAGGTGCTTCGGCATTCTTCCGTTCTATTCTATATGCCCGTATGCAAAGCGGCGGCGGGGCTTGTGCCCTCTCCCGTCCGGCGCAGGAACGGCAAATCTGTGTACTGAGAGAGAGTGGGAGCGGTATGTATCGAGTTTTGAAGCGGGACGGCAAAATCGTGGATTTCAACCTGTCCAAAATCAGCGTGGCCATTACCAAAGCGTTCGACGCTATGGCGAAGACCTATAACACCGACATCATCGATCTGCTGGCGCTGAAGGTCACCGCCGACTATCAGGACAAGATTAAAAATGGCGCGATCTCCGTGGAACAGATCCAGGACAGCGTTGAAAACGTTCTCATCAAGGCGGGTTACGGCGACGTGGCCAAAGCGTACATTCTCTACCGCAAGCAGCGGGAGAAGATCCGCAATCTTGGCTCCACCGTGCTGGATTACAAAGAGCTGGTAAACAACTACCTCCACATCAACGACTGGCGGGTCAAGGAGAACTCCACCGTCACCTACTCCGTGGGCGGACTGATTCTCTCCAACTCCGGCGCTATCACCGCCAACTACTGGCTCAGCGAGATTTACGATCCGGAGATTGCCGAGGCCCACAAGAGCGGCGATCTCCACATACACGACCTCTCCATGCTCACCGGCTACTGCGCCGGATGGAGCCTGAAGCAGCTCATTTCCGAGGGGCTTGGCGGCATTCCCGGAAAGATCACCTCCTCCCCCGCCAGCCACCTTTCCACCCTTTGCAACCAGATGGTGAATTTTCTTGGCATCATGCAGAACGAATGGGCCGGGGCTCAGGCGTTCTCCTCCTTCGACACATACCTTGCCCCCTTCGTACGGGTGGACAACCTCTCCCAGAGGGAAGTCAAGCAGTGTATCCAGTCCTTTGTGTACGGCGTGAACACCCCTTCCCGCTGGGGTACGCAGGCTCCGTTTTCCAACATTACGCTGGACTGGACCGTGCCCCGGGATCTGGCGGAACTACCCGCCATCGTGGGCGGGAAAAAGATGGACTTCACCTATGGGGACTGCAAAAAGGAAATGGACATGGTGAACCAAGCCTTCATCGAGATTATGATCGAAGGCGCCGCCAACGGCCGGGGTTTCCAGTACCCTATCCCCACCTACTCCATTACCCGGGATTTCGACTGGAGCGAGACGGAAAACAACAAGCTTCTTTTCGAAATGACCGCGAAATACGGCACACCGTACTTCTCCAACTACATCAACTCTGACATGGAGCCCTCCGATGTGCGCAGCATGTGCTGCCGCCTCCGTCTGGATCTCAGAGAGCTGCGGAAAAAGTCCGGTGGTTACTTTGGCTCCGGCGAATCCACCGGCTCGGTGGGCGTGGTGACCATCAACCTGCCCCGCATCGCCTATCTTGCAAAGGATGAGGTGGACTTCTACAAGCGGCTGGACCGGATGATGGACATTTCCGCCCGGAGTCTGAAAACCAAGCGCACAGTCATCACAAAGTTGCTGGAGGCGGGGCTGTACCCCTATACGCGGCACTATCTGGGCAGCTTTGACAATCACTTCTCCACCATCGGCCTGATCGGCATGAATGAGGTGGGTCTGAACGCCAGCTGGCTGCGCAAGGACCTGACCCATCCCGAAACGCAGGCATTTGCCAAAGACGTGCTCAATCACATGCGGGAGCGGCTGAGCGATTATCAGGAGAAATACGGCGACCTTTACAATCTGGAGGCCACCCCCGCCGAATCCACCACTTACCGTCTTGCCAAACATGACGTGGAGCGGTACGACGGAATCGTCACCGCCGCAAAGCCCGGCGATACGCCCTATTACACCAATTCCTCCCACCTTCCGGTGGGTTATACCTCCGACCTCTTTGAAGCGCTGTCCGTTCAGGATGATTTGCAGACCCTCTACACCTCCGGCACCGTGTTTCATGCCTTTTTGGGTGAAAAGCTGCCGGACTGGCAGGCAGCGGCATCCCTGGTGCGGAAAATCGCCGAGAATTTCAAGCTGCCTTACTATACCCTCTCCCCCACTTACTCCATCTGCTCAGAGCACGGATATATCGCCGGGGAACACTTCACCTGCCCCAAGTGCGGCAAGAGCGCGGAGGTATACAGCCGCATCACCGGCTATTACCGCCCCGTCCAGAACTGGAACGACGGTAAAACGCAGGAATACAAGGACCGCAAGCTCTACGATCCGGGTGCGGTTCATCCCGGGGTAAAGCAGTCCGGCGACCGGGAGCGAAGCGAGGCTTTGCCTGCGGTGAAGTCCTCTCCCCTGCCGCCTGTGGAGCCGGACTCCACGGCGCAGGCCATGCGGGACGCGGTGGACGAGCTGTTCCTGTTCACCACCAAAACCTGCCCCAACTGCAAAACCGCCAAAGAGGAGCTTGAACGGGCGGGACTGGTCTATACGATTATGGACGTCAGTGAGCATCTGGACCTGGTGCGGAAGTATCACATTATGCAGGCCCCCACGCTGCTGGTTCGCCGGGGCAGTCAGGTGGAGATCGTCACCAGCGCCCCCAGCATCTGTAAATTTGCCGCCCCGTGTTAAATGTTTGACACCCGCCGTCGCATTGCGAGGGCGGGCCTTTCATTATAAAGTTCTGTGAACTTTTTGGCAGCCTCAATTTTTTCGAAGCGCTTTCAGCGCCTGAATGACCACCATACTGCCGAAGGCCAGCCCCACAATGGCCCCCAGATTTACCGGGGACAGCGCCGCCACGCTGAACAGCGGTTCCAGCGCTGGAATGACCAACACGCTTCCCAGCAGCACGGCGCCCACGGCAAATGCAAGCAGCAAATAGCGGTTGTTGAAGAATTTCCTTGTGAACAGCACCGGGCGCGCGGCCTTGCAGTTAAACCCATGGAACAAGCGGCTCAGGCACAAGGTGGCAAAGGCCATGGTGCTGCCCGCCGGGGCGCCGCCGGCGCGCAGACCGATGTGGAAAGCGATCACGGTGGCTATGGAGATCATCAGGCCCTCCACTCCCACATTGATAAGAAACTTTCTTGTCAAGATTCCCTCGCTTCGGGGCCGGGGCTTTTGGTTCATCACGTCCTCGCTCTGCGGCTCCAGTCCCAGGGCGATGGCAGGCAGACTGTCCGTCAGCAAATTGATAAACAGAAGATGCACCGCCGCAAACGGCACCGGCAGCCCCGCAAGAGACGCGTACAGCACCGTCAAAATCCCCGCCATGTTTCCGGAGAGCAAAAACTGAATGGCACGCTTGATGTTGGCGTACACCCCGCGGCCGTTTTCCACGGCGCGGATAATGGTGGCGAAGTTGTCGTCCGCCAGCACCATACCGGCGGCGTCCTTCGCCACCTCCGTGCCGGTAATGCCCATGGCCACGCCGATATCCGCCTGCTTCAGGGCCGGGGCGTCGTTGACGCCGTCTCCGGTCATGGCCACCAGATTGCCCCGCTCCTGCCAGGCCCGGACAATGCGGATCTTGTGCTCCGGGGACACCCGGGCATAGACGCTGACTTTGGGAACGAACTCCCGCAGCTCCTCATCGCTCATGGAGTCGATGACCGTGCCGTCCACGGCTTCCGTTCCCTCGGTGAGAATGCCGATTTTATTTGCGATGGCGGCGGCGGTGATCCGATGGTCGCCGGTAATCATCACCGGGCGGATGCCGGCGGAGATACACTCCGCCACCGCCACGGCGGACTCCAGACGGGGCGGGTCCATCATGGCGATCAGCCCCAGAAAGTCCAGTCCATTTTCATCCTCCAGATTGACCGCCGGAGAGTCCACCTTCCGGCAGGCAAAGGCCAGCACCCGCAGGCCCTCCCGGGAAAACTGCTCGTTGACCGCCTCGATCTCCTCCCGTTCCTTCTGGGAGATCACCGTGCGCTCCAGCAGCACGTCCACCGCGCCCTTGGTCATCATCAGCAGCCCGCCGGAGAGCCGGTGGACCGTGGACATCAGCTTCCGATCGGAGTCAAAGGGGATCTCCGTCAGCCGGGGATATCGCTTGCGGGTCTCCTCCTCGTCAAAGCTGAACTGTTCCCCCAGACGCACCAGGGCCGTCTCCGTGGGATCGCCCACCTCGCCGTTTTCGTTGACCGTGGCGTCGCTGCAAAGCAGGGCCGCCCGCAGCAGCGGCTCCTGCACCGGGTCACCGAAGTCGGCCTCCTCCACCGGAATGATTCTCCCGGCGGTATAGAGCTTTTGAACGGTCATCTTGTTCTGGGTCAGAGTGCCGGTCTTATCGGAGCAGATGACGGACACGCTTCCAAGGCCCTCCACCGCCTGCAATTTGCGGATGATGGCGTTCTCCTTTGCCATCTTTCGGGTGCCAAAGGAGAGGACAATGGTCACGATGGAGCTCAGCGCCTCCGGAATAGCCGCCACCGCCAGCGCCACGGCAAACAAAAACGCGTTCATCACCGGCTCATGCCGGAAAAATACGCTGACAGCGAACAGAATGCCGCAGAGAATCAGGATACCGACGGACAGCTTTTTCCCAAACTGGTCCAGACTCACCTGTAACGGCGTCTTCTTCTCCCCGGCGGCTTTCAGCAGTGCCGCAATGCGGCCCATCTCCGTGTCCATACCCACGCCGGTGACCAGAAAAGTCCCCCGGCCATAGGTGATGAAGCTTCCGGAATAGACCATGTTTTTCCGGTCCCCCAGCGGCACGTCACCCTCGATCTCCCCCGGGTCCTTCTCCACCGGCAGGCTCTCTCCGGTGAGTGCGCTTTCGTCCGCTTTCAGCGCCGCGCAGTCCAGCAGCCGTCCGTCGGCGCATACTGCGTCCCCCGCGTCCAGGCACACGACGTCGCCCACGGTGACCTCCCGTCCGGGAATCTCCCGGACGGCGCCGTCCCGCAGAACTTTCGCCGTAGGGGCGGACATCCGCTTCAAACTCTCCAGTGACGCCGCAGCCTTGACGGTCTGGACCGTGCCCAGCACCGCGTTCATAGTAATCACCGCCAGAATCACAACGGCGCTCTCCGCGTCTCCCAGCGCGATGGACACCGCAGCCGCTGCGATCAGCAAAATCACCAAGAAGTCCGCAAACTGCTCCAGGAAAATACGGATCGTGGACTTCTGCCTTTCTGCCCTCAGCTCGTTGGGGCCGCTGCGCGCCAGCCTCTTGGCGGCCTCCGTCCCCGTCAGACCCCCCTCGTCGCAGTCCAGATCACGGAACAGCTCAACCCTTGTTTTTTTCCAAATTTCTTTTTTCATTCCCATAGTATCCCCCATTTTTCTGTTTGCCGGACGCAAAAAAACGAGACTTTTGCGCCAACGCCAAAGCGTTTGCTCAAAAGTCTCGCCATTTCGATCCGAAGCGGGGCAGAAACTCTGCCCGACCTGACGCCAGCGGATGCACCTTTCAGTGCCGGCTACTCCCTCATGATTAAAATATCATATCGAACTTTCCGGCGGCTGTCAAGGGAAACTCCGCTAAGATTGCGTAAATCTTACAGACCGCGCCACTCCTCCGGCCGCAGCAGGGAAAGATCCGCGGCCGCCCGGCCAATGGCCGCCAGCATAGCGTCCCTGTCGCCGTTCAGTGTTCCCCGCAGCGCCAGATAATTACTGGCGTGGTTCATGCGAAATACGCTGCCGGGGCTGTCCAGGTGCTCCACCAGCAACCGCGTTTCCCGCAGGTCCTCCACCGGGGTCAGCAGCTTGAAGGAGCCTTCCCGCACCCAGTCGAAAAGCGGCGTCCCCGGCTCCACCATCAGCGTCAGCATCCCGATATACTCTGGGTTCATGGCGCTGAAGGCCGCTGCGGTCTCCACCGCGTGCCTCTCCAGAAGCTCCGGCCCGCCAAGGCCCGTAATGGCGGTGACGGAGAGGGCAATGCCGCTGCGGCGGATCTTTCGTCCCATTTCCACGATGAAAGCCGCGTCGTGGCCCTTTCGCATCTTCTCAAGTACCGCGTCGCACCCGGATTCAAGGCCCATGTAGACCATGGTCAAGCCCTTGGCCCGCAGTGTCTGCAATTCCCCGTCCGTGCGAATCCTGACGCTGTCCGGCGAGGCGTAGCACGTCACCCGGCCACACTCCGGGAACAGCTCCCGGATCGTATCCAGAATGATTTCCAGCTCCCCTGCTTTTCGCACCAGAGCGTCCCCGTCGGCCAAAAAAATCTTCTCCACCCGCAAATAGAGCTGCCGGGCCTCACGGAAATCCGCCAGGACTTCCTCCAGCGGGCGGACGGAAAAATGCTTCTCCTTGTACATACTGCAAAAGGCGCAGGTATTATGGCTGCACCCGTAGGTCACCTGAACGATCAGGCTCCGGGCCTCGGAGGGCGGGCGGTATACGCTGCCAACATATCTCATTTCAGAATTTTCTCCAGTGCCGACAGTTTCAGGCAGGTGCAAAGGACCTCCGCCGCGGTCTCCAGCTCCTCCAGCGGGGGCAGGGACGGCGCAATGCGGATATTGCTGTCCTGGGGGTCCTTCCCATAGGGGAACGTAGCCCCGGCGGACGTCATCGTGACGCCCGCAGCTTTGCACAGGTCCAGCGTCCGCTTCGCGGTGCCCGGCATCGCGTTGAGCGAGACAAAGTAGCCACCCTTGGGCCGCTGCCAGGAGGCGATGCCCAGCGGAGCGATCTCCTTTTCCAGCGCGTCCGTCACACAGCGGAACTTGGGACCTAAGATCTCGGCATGGCGTCGCATCAGCTCCAGCGTGTGGGTCTTGTCCTTTAAAAACAGCACGTGGCGCTGCTGATTCACCTTGTCAAAGCTGATGACCTGTACGCCTATCAGCTTTTTCATATAGTCCATGTTTGCCTCGGAGCAGGCGAAACACGCCACGCCCGCACCGGGCAGGGTGATCTTGGAGGTAGACGCAAACTCAAACGCCATATCCGGGTTTCCCGCCCCGGCACATTCGGAGAGGATGTCCGGGAAGGGGACGAACTCCCCCTCGAACTCGTGAACACAGTAAGCGTTGTCCCACATCAGCAGGAAATCCGGCGCGGCGGGCTTCAGGGCGGCGATGCGCCGCACGGTTTCCTCCGAGTAAACGATCCCGTCGGGGTTGGAGTATTTCGGAACATTCCACATGCCCTTCACCTGCGGGTCCCGGACGGCAGCTTCCACCGCGTCCATGTCCGGGCCGTTTTCCGTCATGGGGACGGTTACAAGCTCGAAACCGAAGGACTCCGTGATCTTGAAGTGCCGATCATAGCCCGGAGCGGGACAGAGCCATTTCACGCGCTCCTCCCTGCACCATGGGCGCTCGCTGTGCAAAAGTCCGTGGGTATACGCCTTGGAGATCGTATCGTACATCAGCTGGAGGCTGGAGTTGCCCGCGGCGAACACCTGCTCCGTCCGGCAGCCAAGGAGCTCCGCGAACAGGCGGCGGGCGGCGGGCAGACCGGCCGTCTCACCGTAATTCCGGCAATCGATTCCGTCGGACACATAGTCCTCCGGCGTTTTGAAAACGTGAAGCAGTCCCTCGCTGACCAGATCCAGCTGGGCTTTTCCGGGCTTGCCCCGGGCCATGTTCAAATTCAGCTTCCGATCCCGGAGCTTCTCGAACCTTCGGCAGACAAGCTCCTGCTCCTTCAGCAGTTCCAGCTTGCTCATTTCAGAATACGCGGTCATAGGCGCCATCCTTTCGTGCGGCGGATCTCCCCGCCCGGTTTTCCAAATTTCCACTGGCTTTCAGTATACCCAATTATCTCCGTTCTGGCAATATGGATTTCGCCGGTTTTTCTTTGAAAAACCGCCCTCTCGGCGCACGTTTCGGTCTTTTAACGCCGTAAACCGGGCCAAGGTACATCTTGCGCTTTTCCCTCCGCTGTGCTATCTTAACGATATGGAAACATACTCTCTGATTCGCTCCCGCCGGCGGACGCTGGCGCTGGAGATCACAAAGGATTGCCGGCTGCTGGTGCGCGCGCCCCTGCGGTGTCCGGAGGGGACCATCCGGGAGTTCGTCGCCCGGAATCAGCTCTGGATCGACCGACACATGGTGAAGGTCCGGCAGCGGGCCGCCGAGGCGGGACCGCCCCCCACGGCGGAGGAGATCGACGCGCTGAAAGCCCGGGCCCGGGCCGCTCTGCCGGGAAGGGTGGCGCGCTACGGGGCCATGATGGGCCTTTGCCCCACCGGAGTGAAGATCACCGCCGCTCAAAAGCGATACGGCAGCTGCAGCGCAAAAAACAGCCTGTGCTTTTCCTGCTATCTGATGCGCTCCCCCGACGAGGCCATCGACGCGGTGGTGGTCCATGAGCTGGCCCACATCCGCTATAAAAACCATGGAAAATCGTTTTATGCGCTGGTCGAGCAGTATATGCCCGATTACAAGGCGCGAAAAAAGCTGCTGAAATAAGGAGACTGTCATGAACGTACAGAGCGTCGAAACCCTTCTCCGTGCCAACCGCTACCCCGGCCGGGGCATCCTGCTGGGCCGCAGCGCCGACAATCGGCACGCAATTCTCGCATACTTCATCATGGGCCGCAGCGAAAACTCCCGAAACCGCGTATTTGTTGAGACGGAAGACGGCATCCGCACCCAGGCCCAGGACCCGGGGAAAATGACGGACCCCAGCCTCATCATCTATCATCCCGTCCGGGAATTTGAGGGAAAGATCATCGTTACCAACGGCGACCAGACCGACACCATCCGGGACGCACTGGCGGAAGGCCACTGTTATCGCCACGCTCTGCTCACCCGCGCGTTTGAGCCGGACGGTCCCAACTGGACGCCTCGCATCAGCGGCGTTTTGAAGCCGGACTTCAGCTATAACCTGTCCATTCTGAAATCTCTGGACGGGGATGAGCGCTGCTGCTGCCGGTATTTCTTTGAGTATGACGCGCCGAAGGCCGGCATCGGCCATTTCATCCACACCTATCAGGAAAACGGCAACCCCCTGCCCTCCTTTGAGGGAGAACCGCGCCCCGTGGCGCTGGACGCACCGGACGCCGCGGCCTTTGCGGCGCGGCTGTGGGATGCGCTGGACGCGGAAAACAAGGTGGCTCTGTTCGTGCGGTACGTAGAAATTGCCTCCGGCAAGGCCTCCGATGTCATTCTGAACAAGTATTGATCGTACAAAAGCGACGGGCTGAAGGCATAGTCTTCAACCCGTCGCTGTCTCATTTTTTTAAGCCCGGACCCCCGCAGTTCAGCCCTCCGGCTCCTGCGGAATGTCCGACCGCGCCTCCTTCAGCTTCGTCAGCGCCCGATCTGCACTCCCGCTTTTCAAAGATGAAATTCCGGCAGAATCCCCCTGGGGTCTTCTCTCGTGTCCACAGGGCAATCCAACCGCGCCAACGCCCTTTTCGATTTTTTTGCGCGCGGCGCAAAATTCCCGCGAATCTGCCGATACTAAACAAGTCCTTTCCTTTTATCATTATATCTTCCATCCCCGGAGAAGGCAGGCTACAGCCTGTTTTTATTCCAAAACCGGGCCATCAGGCCGAATTTTATATCTGTTCTGCAATAATTATCCCAACTTTTACACAGCGGCCACTTGACTTTTCTCGCAATTGTGCTATTGTACTGATGTACTAAATATTTGATACAGTTTTTTCACGTTTCCTCTTGACATTTCCGCTTTTTCGTTCTACACTAACCGTATTAATACGGTTAGTACAGTTTTTGAGGGAGTCTTATAGTACCGGATTCGGGTTCCCACCGGCCATACTTAAAAATTTCCCCGAAATATGAAGCCTTTTTTCCCCGCCCCTCGTATATAGAGTAGTTGACTACACGGTGCGCAGCGATCCGAAAAGAGCCGCGCGTTCGAGATAAGATGATCTGTACTGGAAAGGATGTTCCTTTTATGAAAGTTTTGATTGCCACCGACTGGTACGCCCCAACCGTCAACGGCGTGGTGACCTCGGTATTGAATCTTCAGCGGGAGCTGGAGACCCAGGGGCATGAGGTCCGTGTGCTGACCCTGTCCCAGTCCCGGCACACCCTGGTACGGGATAAGGTGACCTATGTGGGCGCCATGAGCGCTGGACTGATTTATCCCGGCGCGCGGCTGCGCACCGCTCTGGCCACCCGTCAGGTGCAGGCATTGATCCGCTGGCGGCCCGACGTCATTCACACGCAGTGTGAATTTTCCACCTTCCTGCTGGCCCGGAAGATCAGCGACCACACCGGAGCGCCCATCGTTCACACCTATCACACGGTCTACGAGGATTACACCCACTACTTCTCTCCCAGTCGGACCTGGGGACGGCGTATGGTGGCGCTGGTTTCCCGGCACATCATCGCCCAGACTGCCTGCGTCATCGCTCCCACTGAAAAGGTGCGCGACATTCTGAAAAATTACAGCGTCTGCCGCCCGGTGTATGTGATTCCCACTGGCATTGATCTGAGCCGGTTTTCTGGTCTGTCCGACGGCGCTTATCTCCGCCAGTTAAAGGCGAAGCTGGGAATCCCCGAAAACAACTTTGTGCTGACCTACGTGGGCCGCCTGGCCAAGGAAAAGAATGTGGAAGAACTACTGGCCTGCCTTGCGGAGCTGAAGCGGGACGATATCACTCTTCTTCTGGTGGGAGACGGACCCTACCGCCAGACGCTGGAGGAAACCGTCCGGGACCTGGGACTGCGTGATCGCGTGGTGTTCACCGGGATGGTGAAGCCCGTGCAGGTTGCGGACTACTACCGGCTGGGCGACCTGTTTGTCAGCGCCTCCACCAGCGAGACGCAGGGTCTCACTTATATTGAGGCGCTGGCCTCGGGACTCCCCGCCCTGTGCCGGAAGGATACCTGCCTCACCGGAGTCATTGAAAACGGTGTCAACGGCTGGCAGTTTGAAAATGGCGGGGAGTTTACCGCCCACTTGCAGGAGTTTTTAACGGATGAGCAACTCCGCGCGTCCATGCGTACCGCCGCTGCGGAACACGCCCGGCAGAATTTCTCCGCCGAGAGCTTTGCCCGCCGCGTCGCAGAGGTATACGCCTCCGCCATGGAGAGGGAGGGGCTATGGAAAACCGCGTAAATGCCAAAGCGCTGCTGAACCTCTGTACCGCCGCGGGCCTGATCGGCTGCGCCCTGCTGGTGCTTTACGGCTGGCAGCACCAGCTGTTCACCTCTCAGGAGGCACTTCAAACTTACATCACCGGCTTTGGCGCGCTGGGCGCGCTGGTATTTGTGGCGTTTCAGGCGGTACAGGTGGTCATTCCCATCCTGCCCGGCGGGTTGGGATGTCTGGCGGGTGTGCTGCTGTTCGGCCCGTGGCGGGGTTTTGTGTATAATTACGCCGGCATCTGCGTCGGCTCCATCGCCGCATTTCTGCTGGCAAAGCAATATGGCCGCCCTTTACTCGCGGTGATGTTTAAACCGGGTACCCTTGCAAAATATGAGGCCTGGACCTCTCGTCGGTTTGACACGCTGTTCGCCGCCGCCATTTTCTTTCCCGTGGCTCCCGACGACTTCCTGTGCTACCTGGCCGGCACCACACCCATGCGTCTTGGCCGGTTTACCGCCATTATCCTGCTGGGAAAGCCTGCTGCCATCGCGCTGTACTCGCTGGGGTTGAACGTGATGTTCCAGCATATGGCGGCGATCTTGTAAACGCGCCTGTCAGCCGGGGACGGTGAATTCAAAAATTGCAGCGCAGAGTGAGTCCTCACCGGCCCACCCTGGTTTGCTGCGCCCTGAAAAGGAGGAAATCTACCATGAGTGTTCAATTATATACCGGTTCTCTGTCTCTGGTCCGCCGCAGCGGTGTGGGACAGGCTGTGCTTCATCAAAAGGAAATGTTGTCCGGCGCGGATATCGCCTCCACGGAGCGCTTTGCTTCGGAGGCTCGGACGGTTCATATCAACACCGTTCTGCCCGACGCGCCGCTGGCCGCTCTCCGCGCCCACCTGGCGGGAAAAAAGGTGGTGTACTACGGTCATTCCACGGAGGAGGACTTCCGCAACTCCTTCAAGGGGTCAAACCTTCTGGCGCCGCTGTTTCGCCGATGGATCAAATTCTGCTATGCGCGGGGCGACGTGATCATCACCCCCACCCCCTTTTCCAAGCAGCTTCTGGAGAGCTACGGCATCCGCCGCCCGATCTACGCTCTGAGCAACGGCGTAGACACGGATTTCTTTGCCCCCTCTCTTGCCCGCCGTAAGGTATTCCGTGAAAAGTACGGCGTCGGCGAGCAGGAAAAGGCCGTCCTCTCCGTAGGACACTATATCGCCCGCAAAGGCCTTTTGGATTTTGTGGACATGGCCCGGAAGCTGCCGGACGTCCGCTTCTTCTGGTTCGGCTATACCAATCTGGACCTGGTACCTCACGAAATCCGACAAGCCATTGACGACGCTCCGTCCAATTTGGTCTTCCCCGGTTACGTGGACCGTGAGGAGCTGCGGGACGCCTACTGCGGGTGCGACGTATTCGCCTTTATGAGCCACGAGGAGACAGAAGGTATTGTAGTTCTGGAGGCTTTGGCCTGCGGCATCCCCACGGTGGTACGGGACATCCCGGTGTACCGGGATTGGCTTACCGACGGCGTCTCCGTCTGCAAGGCCAAGGACAATTGGGACTTCTTGCGGAAGGTCTCCGGCCTTCTGAACGGCGACCTTCCCTCTCCCGCCGCCGGCGGGCTGGAAGTAGCCCGCAGCCGCAGCATCGCCGCCATGGGCCGGGTCCTGCGGACGATCTACGAGCTGGAGGGTCTGCCCTATCAGACTCCGGAGGAAGGGACCGTTCGCGCCAGACGTCCCATGGCCCACGCCTGAGCGTATCAGTCCGCATAAATCGCCCGGAAAGGAATTTTCCAAGTCGGGCATACTAGCCTCGGCGGTTCTTCGCCGAAAAAAGGAAAGGAAGGGATTTTTATGCGCGCTCATGTGGACCAGGACACCTGTATCAGCTGCGGTCTGTGCGTCGGCTCCGTTCCGGAGGTGTTTAAGTGGAACGGGGACGGCAAGGCTGAAGCCACTGCCGACGGCCCCGACGACGAGGTACAGGCGGCCATCGACGCCTGCCCCGTCTCCGCCATTCGGGAAGCCTAACCCAGCTCCTTCTTTCAGGCTGCAAAAAAGTCCGCCGGGACCTTTTTGCAGCCTGAATATTTTTACCTTCCAACAAGCCTGCAGCGTCCGGCTTCACAGCGGAATCCACTGTAGTCGACGGTTCCGCACGCATTTTTCCCTTTTTCTCCAATTGTGCAAAGAAGGCCGCACTTTTTGCATGGATTTTAGCACATTCTCCAGTGTAATTGCGGGTTATCTGTTGATATAATAAAGCAAGAAAATTTGAGAGGGGGCCGCCGCTGATGCGGTTTTGGAAAATGAACGGCGCAGGCAATGACTTCATTGTTCTGAATAACCTGGAGGAGCATCTGCCGCCGGAGGTGTTCCCGGAAATGGCAAGGACGCTGTGTGAGCGGCATCTGTCCATTGGGGCGGACGGCTTCATGGTGATCGACGCCCCCGATCAGGGCGGAGATTACAAAATGCTGTTCTACAACTCCGACGGGTCGGTAGGCGAAATGTGCGGCAACGGCGCCCGGTGCATCTGCCGGTACGGCTACGAAACCGGCCTTGCGGGGGAAACCCAAACCGTGGAAACCACGGCGGGAATCGTCACCGGCAGACGCATTGACCAAAGGCTATACCGCATCCGGCTGAACGACCCCTCCACCGTCCAGCTGGAGCACCCCATCGAGGTGGGCGGCGTCAGGTATTCCTGCGCCTATGTGGAGCTGGGGAACCCGGGCCTGCCCCACGCCGTGGTCCCCTACCGGGACCTGCGGAACGCGGACCAGGGCGAGCTGCGGGAGTTGGGCCGCGCCATGCGGCATCATCCCTCCTTTCCCAAGGGGGCCAACGTGAACTTCTATGAGATCACCGGCGAGGACACCGTCTATGAGCGGACCTTTGAACGGGGCGTGGAGGACTTCACCTATGCCTGCGGCACCGGCACCGGCTCCGTCGTCACCGTCCTGACCCTTCAGGGCAAGGTCTCGGGTCAGGGCGTGAAGGTCGATATGACCGGCGGGCGGCTCATCGTGGACGCGGAGCGGGATGGCCCCCATATCGCGGCTCTGTATCTGACGGGGCCTACCAACATCGTTTGCAAAGGCGAAATTACCGACGAGGAACTTCGCCCCGCAAAATAAATTGTCCCCTATTGTGTGTGAAAGAGAGGATTGGGTATTTATGAATAAGAAAGCCTCTGTCTGGAGCAACTACGGCCTTTTGATCTGCATGATCTGCGGTATCTTGCTCGGCTGCGTTGTCGGCGCCATGTTCCCCAATGTGAAGGACGCAGACGGCAACGTGATCTCAGCGGGCGCCTCCATTTTGAAGCCCCTGGGTCAGATCTTTATCAACCTGATGTTCTGCATTGTGGTCCCCATGGTGTTCGCGTCCATCTCCGGCGCTGTGGCCAACATGAAAAGCGCGAAGCGGGCCGGTAAGATCATGGGTACCACCATCGTCACCTTCGTGGTCACGGGAGCAATCGCCGCCGTCATCATGATCGTGCTGATGAAGCTGATTCCGCCCGTGCTGACCCCGTGGAAGAATATTCCCGCGGGTACGGTGGATGAGCAGAAGACCGTGGCGGAGCTGATTGTCAGCTTCCTCACCGCCGAGGACTTTGTGGGTCTTCTGAGCCGCCGGGCCATGCTGCCGCTGATCGTGTTCTCCATTATTTTTGGGTTCGGCGTAAATATGAACGGCGGCCCCGACTGCATGGTTGGAAAGTTCCTGAACGACCTGTCCAACTGCATGATGAAGGTCGTCAAGATCATCACTTATTACGCCCCCATCGCTTTCTTTGGCTTCTTCGCCGATCTGGTGGCAACCTATGGCTCCGGCATCGCCCAGGACTATGGCCGGGCGCTGGCAGTCTACTATCCCCTGTGCTTCATCTATGTGATCACCGCGTTCCCCCTGTTCGCCCGCTTCGGCGGCGGAAAGGGCGCTGTGAAGGTGATGTTCAAGCACATTCTGAGGCCCGCTGTCACCAGCCTTGGCACCTGCTCGTCCGTTGCCACTATCCCCACCAATATGGAGGTGGCTGAGGAAACCGGAATCCCCAAGGACGTCAGCGAGATCGTGGTACCTCTGGGAGCCACGATGCACATGGACGGCTCGTGCTTCTCCTGTGCTCTGAAAATTGCATTCCTGTTCGGCGTGTTCGGCATTCCCTTTGATGGCGCCGGCACCTTTCTGAAGGTGATTCTGGTTGCGGTTTTGTCCTCCGTGGGCATGAGCGGCATCCCCGGCGGCGGTTACATCGGCGAGTTTATTATGTGCTCCGTGTTCTTCCCCTCTCAGATGGACCTGGCCTATCCCATTGCCATTACCATCGGCAATCTGGTGGACCCCCCCGCCACCATGGTCAACTCTGCCGGAGACTACGTGATCAGCTATGTGGTGGCCCGTTTCGTAGACGGCAAGGATTGGCTGCAAAAGGCGCTGGCCGCCAAAAAAGAGGGCTAAACAGTCGGCTATGAAAAATAACGCGCGTGGACGGTAAATAAAATTTTTGGAAACGGCATGGCCTGCGGTCATGCCGTTTCCCATTTCATCGACCAATCCACCAGAATATAGACCAGCCTATTGTCCAGCACATGATTTGGAGTGCAGTACGCATAGATTGTCTTATCCCTCAGCGTGACGGCGCCGCACTGATGGCTCTGGCACGCTCTCGCTAAACGCGCAATTTCGACAAAGAACTGGCCGTTTCGTATAGAGTGTGCTACAATAGACGTAGATAGCTGTATCCCGCTCTTTGCGCAGCCGAGTTTTGTTTAGGATTTGAGTTGCCCAAAGGGCGGCATGATTTCATCATGCTATCATACAAGTCATTGCCGCGCTATGCGCGCATTTCATAGCGGCCAAGTCCGGCACAACAGGAGGCATCGACGCAACATGAGTCTATGGAAAAACCACATTTTGGTCAACGCCATGATCGCCTGGATCATCGCGCAGGTTCTGAAAGTGATCATCTACGCTTTGATGAATCGAAAGCTGGACATCCGCCGTCTATTTGGAGACGGCGGGATGCCCAGCGGACATTCCGCAACGGTGACGGCGATGGCGGTCACCGCCGGAATGGAATGCGGTCTGGACTCTGCTGCGTTCGCTGTCGCGGTGATCCTTGCAATCATCGTCATGCATGACGCCATGGGCGTCCGTTTGGAGGCCGGGAAACACGCCAAAGCGCTCAACGAGCTGCTGGAGTTGTTCAGCAGCGACCTTGAGAGCGACGTGAAGATGAAAGAATTTCTGGGACATACTCCTCTTCAGGTTGCGTTCGGCGCACTGCTGGGTCTAATTATCGCGCTGATCTTAGGCTGATTTAGTGGCCGTACATAAATAACGGTGCGGAAGAGAAATGATCTCTGCCGCACCGCTTTCTTTTACATCAGTCCGGGCACCTCGTTTTATTCCTCCCGCACCTGGGCCGCCGTACCTCCCAGATCCACATCGCCGGTCTCGGCGGAATTGAGGGCCGTCTGCGCCGATCCGCCAAGGCCGAAATCCTTCTCAACGCTGGCGGTATCCCGGTGAAGCATGGTTTCCATCACCCGGATATCGCTGTCCACATCCATGGCATCGGTTTTATACAGCTCGTCCAGCTGATGCTCAAATCCCGCCACGATGGAATCCATGGTCTTCTCGATTCTTTGCTTTGCCTGGCGCAGGTTTTCGCCCTCCACACCCGCCGCGTCAAACTCCGCATAGGCGTCCAGGAGTTTTTGTGTGGTGGGCAGATAATAGTTCAGGAACGTATCAATGCGGTTACGCTTTTTGGGATCCTCCTCCACCGCCCGGAAAATGCGGGCGGTGATGTCCTCCAGTCGGTCAATCTTCGCCGTAAGTACCGGATCGGCGATTCGGTCGTTGGCCCGGCGGATATTCCGCAGGATGCCGGAGTAGCCCTCCTCCGCCTCCTTGGGCGGCTCTTGAGCGGCGGATTGAGCCTCCCGCTGTTTTTTCAGCTCCGCGTCCGCCTGGCTGCTGCGGAAAAAGTAACCCAGACTCTGGTCCAGGTATGCCTGACCGCCGAAATACCCCCGGTCGATCATCTTTTCAAGGTCCTTTTCCACGCGCCGTTCCGACCAGCCCAGCTTTCGGCTCAGCTCAGTGAGGGAAATGGCCTCCGTCTCCCCCATCACCGCCAGATAGCGGGCGTAGCGGTGCATGTTGGCGTCCATCTTCAGTCCGCCGCAGAACATACCCAAGCCGCCAACCGCAATGGCCAGGTATTCCAAAAGATCCCAAAGATATCCCCCAATATAACCGGAAAACACCATGTCAGCCGGATTGGTGGCAGCCAGCAATCCCATAGCCATGACCACCAGGCCGATGATCTTCATCATCCGGGCGTTGGACTTTTTCGTGGCCGGAGACCTCACCATGTTCTGCGCCGCCGCTCTGGCGCGGCTATCAGCGGCATGCCGGGTGTCCCGAGCGGCGTCTCTGGCAGCGTGCCGGGCGGTCCGGGCGGCGTCGTAGGCAGCGTGCCGGGCATCCCGGACGGCGTCCCGCGCGGCATCCCGGGCAGTAGTATACGTCTGCTCCGCGGAGTGATCCACCTGCAAAGGCGGAGGGGCCGCATAGTCCCGCCTGTTCTTGCTGTCGTTTCCAAACAGTTTGGCAAACAGCAAAAACAGCGCCACGGGCCAGATACCGATGGCAAACAGGAACACGATCAGCGCCCAGGACCCCCAGCCGCCCTCATGGCTTTGATTTCCGCAAGCCATCGCTCTCACTTCTCTTTCTTCCTCAGTTTTTCTCTGGAACCGTCGGGCCGCTGGATGTATGTGTTGTCCAGCTGTCCCTGTAAATTTCCCAATACCGCGTCCACGTACTCCCGACGCAGGGCGGCGCGTTCCGCCTCTTCCCACTCGGTCAGGCCCTCCGGCGTTTTCGCCTTGCGGGCCAGCTCGTTGATCCGGTCGATCTGCTTTTGCTCCATGCCCTTTCCTCCTGTTACGTATTGGGAAGCTTCCCGTTCAGCATATTCGGCTCCTCACACGTATCGTTTGATGACAATGGAGGTCCTTCCCTTTTTTGTCACGCCGCCAACCTGCGCCACCTTGAACTTTCCAAGGCCCCTGGCGGAGACAGTGTCTCCCTCACCCAGCAGTCTGTCCGGTTTTGTGCAATCCTGCCAATTTACCTGGACCTTGCCGCTTTCAATCAGCGCCGAAGCCTTTCCCCGGGCCATTTTGAAACCCGTGGCCGCCACGGCGTCCAGCCGGAGGCTCATCACCGTGTCCCGGACTTCCTCACAGGTCTCTTCCGGCGCGGACAGGTCCGCCATCTCAATGGTCGAAACGCTCAGCTTCGCCCGGCCCGCCTGGTCCCAGCTCTGCAATAAAAAGCCCGCCACGCTCTCCAGTACGATCAGGTCGCAGGACTCCTTGCCCACTAGAATGTCCCCGATCTTTTCACGGGTAATGCCCATGCCCATGAGACTGCCCAGAATGTCCCGGTGGCTGAGGTCGTACTCCGGGCGGTACTTCGCCCTCAGGCATCGGATGGGGCTCTGCTCCGC
>JAEWYA010000073.1 GCA_023395775.1 Bacillota bacterium | reverse complement strand
GCCCCGCTCCAATTGGAGCGGGGCCGCGTTTTCTCTTAACCAGACTGTTCCAGTTCTTCCAGCTTTTGCGGGTTGTAACTTTTTGTAACTTCCTGTATCATTTTTTATAGAAATTTCCACAAAAACGGAAGACACGGCGCCCCGAAGCCTGCTTTACCGCTTGGGGGCCGGTGCAGAAAGGACGATCGGGATGATGAAACGGGAAATCATGACAGGGCTGTTGGCCGCAGCGCTGACGGCTGGCGCCGCCGTTCCTGCCGCGGCGGTTCAGACGGTGCCGGTGCAGGTGGACGGCGCGGTGCTGAAAACGGTGAATTATCTGGAGAGCGGCGTGACTTAAGTTCCCCTGCGGGCGCTGCTGGACGCTTTCGGCGGCTGGGAGCTTCACTGGGAAGCGGCCAAACGGGAGGCCGTGGCCAGCTGTGGAACGACGTATCTGGCGGCGGACCCGGCAGCCGACACCATCACGGTGGATGGGCATACATACAGCGGCGGTGTGACAGTCCGGTCTGGGCGGACCTACGTTCCCCTGCGGCTCACCACCGCCGCCTGCGGCGGCGAAGTCGCGTGGGACGGCGCGTTCGGCGGCGCGGCGGTGACGTCTCCCAACGCCGCGTATGATGCAGGGGAATTGTACTGGCTGTCCCATATTATCAGCGCCGAGAGCGAGGGAGAACCGATGGAGGGACAGGTTGCCGTGGGCAACGTGGTGCTGAATCGGGTGGCTTCCGATGAGTTCCCGGACTCCGTTCGCGCGGTGGTGTTCGACACCAAGGACGGCGTCCAGTTTGAGCCAGTGAGCAACGGTACGGTCTATAACACCCCTGCCGCTTCCGCCGTGTCAGCGGCGAAGCAGGCGTTGGACGGCGCGGAGACGGTGGGGAACTGTATGTACTTCTACGCGCCCGCTCTTTCAAAGGGCCTGTGGGTCAATGCAAACCGGACCTATTACACTACGATCGGCTGCCACCGATTCTACCTTTGATTGACTTTTTTTCGCGTGGGGGCTATGATAAAGACAACATTGAAAAAAGGAGCCTTTGTGCCATGTTGTTTTCCAAACATCCCAGAACGGTTTACGCCAATGCCCCTGCCCACGAGGTAATCTGCCAGTTCCGGTTCCCCACGATCCTCACCATCAATGACACGGAGCCCGCGGCGTTTCAAGACGCGATTCGGGAGGATTTTCCCCAGTTCATTCGGCGGGAGGACGCGGTTCCTCCCCAGGTGGCGGGTCTCGGCGGGCCTGCCCCGCAGATCAAGCAGCAAAAGCCGGTGACGAACTATCACTTTGTCGCCGCCGACAATCTGTGGAAGATTAACCTGACGCAGAATTTTATCGCCCTGTCCACCCTTCGGTACACCGGCTGGGAGGATTTTGCGAGGGAGTTGGACAAGCCCCTGGCGGAGTTCATCCGCATTTACAAGCCCGCTTATTTTGAACGGGTGGGACTGCGGTACGTGAACATCATCTCCCGTGAAAAGCTGAGTCTGCGGGACAGCGCGTGGACGGAACTGATTGCCCCGGCGTATCTCGGCGCCATGGCGGAGCCGGACGTGCGGGAAGAGAACGTGCTGAACAGCGCGGTGGACCTCCAGTGCAAACTGGATTCCAGCTGCGCGGCAAAGGTCCACGCCGGACCTGGCCGTCTGCGGGGGAACCGTCCCGACGCGCCCCAGGACACGGAGGTCAAATTTATCTTCGACATGGATCTGTCCATGGGCGGACAGGTGAGCTGCAATCTTTCCGCCGGTGCGCTGGAGACGCTTCATGCCCATGCCACGGAGCTGTTCGAGGGAGCGATCACCGATACCCTGCGGACAGCTATGCAGCCGGAGTAAGGCTGAATACGCGCTTTTGCGGGATATTGACGGTATAAGATTGACGGTATAAGAATGAGCCGGCGGGGAGAACGAAACGTTCTCCCCGCCGGTTTTTTGGCGGACGGGCGTCTGCCGCCACGCCGAAACGGCGGCAGGGCAGAATGTGACTGCGCGGACTGAAGCCGAACTTACCGATCGGAAGCGCTGCGCATTTTTTTGGCCAGCCGCTTTGAGATGGCCAGCAGGGACTCCTCGTAGTTTACGATCTGACACCGGTGCCCCTCGTCCACCAGAACGGCCAGGTCGCCGGTGAGTAGGCCGTCCTTCATGGTTTCGAGGCACGCGCTTTCCAGCTTTCCGGCGAACGATACCAGATCGGGCAGATTGTCCAGCTGTCCCCGGCGGCGCAGAGCACCGGTCCAGGCGAAGATGGTGGCGGTGGAGTTTGTGGAGGGCTTTTCCCCGGCGCGATAGCGGTAAAAGTGGCGGGTGACGGTGCCGTGGGACGCTTCAAACTCCATGGACCCATCCGGAGACATCAGCACGGAGGTCATCATGGCAAGGGAACCGAAGGCCGCGGCCACCATGTCGCTCATGACGTCGCCGTCATAATTCTTCAGCGCCCAGACAAACCCGCCCTTGGAGCGCATGACCCGGGATACCGCATCGTCGATCAGCGTATAGAAATAGTGAAGGCCCAGGGCGTCGAACCTTTCCTTATAGGTATTGGCGAATTCCTCGTCAAAGGCTTTTCGGAACTCCCCGTCGTATTCCTTGGAGATGGTGTCCTTGGCGGAGAACCACAGGTCCTGCTTCGTATCCAGTGCGTACTGAAAGCAGGAGTGGACAAAGGCGCGGATGGAGGTCTCCGTGTTGTGCTGGCCCTGAAACACGGCGGAGCCTTTGGTTTGGGCGATGGTGAGCGTTTGCTCCTTGCCGCTCCGGCCCCTGAAACTCAGAGTGGCGATACCTGGTTCGTCCGTCACCAGCTCCACGGCCTTATACATGTCGCCATAGGCGTGGCGGGCCACAGAGATGGGTTTTTCCCACCCCGGTACCGCCGGACGGAGAAAGGGCAGCAGAATGGGGGCGCGGAACGCCGTCCCGTCCAGCACGGCGCGGATGGTTCCGTTGGGGGAGGGCCAGATCTCCGACAGGTGATATTCCTCCTGCCGATGGCGGTTGGCGGTGATGGTGGCGCATTTGACTGCCACGCCCAGCCGCTCTGTGGCATTGGCCGCGTCAATGGTCACCTGATCCCGCGTCTCGTCGCGATGACCAAGACCCAGATCGTAGTACTCCGTTTTCAAGTCCACGTAGGGCTTAATCAGTTCGTCCTTAATGATCTGCCAGAGGACGCGGGTCATTTCGTCCCCATCCATCTCCACCAGAGGCACGTTCATTTTGATTTTTTCCATATTAGCCGTTCTTCTTTCGATAATAGTTCATCAGGCAGCCGTCCAACAGAATTTCCCGCTCTTCCGCCGTCAGATTCTGCAAGTGGAGGGTCAGTGGCTCCGTTCCCCCGCCGCTTCGCAGCAGCGTGGCGGGAAGCGCCTCCTGCCCGGCGGCAAGGGCCTCCCGGACGCCGGGGATAAAGATGCAGTCGCCGTTTTCACCGGTAAAATCCTCCTCCAGCGTGAAGGGCAAAATGCCCCAGTTGATGCAGTTGGAGCGGTAGCGCTTTGTGGCAAAGCTCCGGCAGATGTTGGCGCAGCCACCCAGCACCCGCTGGCAGGACGCGGCCTGTTCCCGGGCGGAGCCGTCGCCGGGTCGGTTGGCGTAAATGGCGGAACCAAACTGCGTGGTTTTCAAAAGTGCTTCCCCATCACCCACGCGGTTGAGAAGCGAGGTCAACGCCACCGGAATTTTACCCGACAGACGATCTGCCTCTACCATTGCCGCGGCCTTTGCACGGGGCACGTACTGCGGTTCCCGGCGAGACAGGGTGAATTCCGCCAGACGGAGGGGATTGGAACGGTAGGACGAGGTTTCGCCGGAGGGAATCAGCTCGTCGGTGGTGGTCACTTCGTCCCGCAGAACCGCCGTCAGCTCCACCAGCAGGTTGTCCGCCAGAGGCCGGATCTCCGGCCAGTCCGTGATATTCGGCCCCATCACCAGTTCCGTCTCCGGCTGGGGACGACCGACGCCGTTGTATACCCGTTTTTCATAGGGGGAGGCATCGAACCGGTAGGAGAGGGGGCGGATGTCGCAGTCCGTCTCCGTGGCTGGGGTGATCTTTCCGCCGTTTCGGGCGGTGGCGGCGATGGAGCGAGCGTCCATCAGACACACGCCGGAAAACTGCCCGTCCCCGGGCTTGCTGCCCTCCCGGTTGGGGAAGTTGCGTGTGGTGTGCCGCAGGCTTAGAGCGTTGTTGGCGGGCACGTCTCCCGCGCCGAAGCAGGGGCCGCAGAAGCAGGAGCGCACCGAGGCGCCCGCC
>JAEWYA010000043.1 GCA_023395775.1 Bacillota bacterium | reverse complement strand
CCTTTTCCATGTCATGGAAGAAGTTTTCGCAGGTTTCCTGCCAGCGCCGGGCAATTTCCACCGTGATCTGCCAAATACGGGGCAGAATCTGCTGGAACAAATCCTGCGGCCACTTCTCCAGCGCCTCCGCCAGCACCGTATGGTTCGTGTAGGCGACGGAGTGGGTGGTGATCCCCCACGCCTGGTCCCATCCCATACCCGCGTCGTCGATCAATACCCGCATCAGCTCCGGAATCACCAGAGCCGGATGAGTATCGTTGATCTGGAGGACATTCTTCTCATGGAAGTTGGCCAGAGTCCCGAACTCCGCCAGATGCTTTTCCGTAATGCTCTGCACCGTGGCGGATACGAAAAAGTACTGCTGCTTGAGCCGCAGGGACTTGCCCTCGATATGGTTGTCGTCGGGGTAGAGGACCTTGGCGATCACCTCCGCCATGGCCTCGTCCTCCGTGGCCTTGAAATACTCCCCCCGGGAATAGAGGCTCATATCCACAGGCTTTGGGGACTTGGCATCCCACAGACGCAGGGTGTTGGTGTGGCGGGTGTCGTATCCGGCGATCTCCATGTCGCAGGGAACGGCCAGCACCGTGGTGCCGCCCTCCTGAACGATGTGGAGGTGCCCGTCGTCCCAAAACTCCCGCAGGGTACCGCCGAAGCGGACCTGCTTGGCCTCCTCGGGCTTGGGAAGAAGCCAGGCGGAGCCGATGCCCTTCCAGTTGTCGGGCAGCTCCACCTGCTGACCCTCCACTATCTTCTGCTTGAAAATACCCAGATCATAGCAGATGGAATACCCCGCAGCGGGAATCTCCAGCGTGCTCATTGAATCCAGATAGCAGGCCGCGAGACGGCCCAGCCCACCGTTTCCAAGTCCCGCGTCCGGCTCCAGCTCGAAGATGTCTCCCGCCTGAAAGCCGAAATGCTCCAGCGCTTCCTTCAGCTGGGGCAAAACCCCCAGATTGAAAGCGTTCTTTTGAAGGCTCCGGCCCATCAGAAATTCCAAAGACAGATAGTGCACCTTCCGCTTTCCCTTTCGGCGCGTCTCCTTCCGGGTCTCCACGCTTCGCAGGGCCATGGCGTCCCGCAAAACCAGCGCGCAGGCACGAAGCATCTCCGTCTCCCCGGCCTCCTCCGCGGTCTTTCCGAAGTTGACCATCAGCTTCGCGGTCAGGGCGTCTTCCAGTTCCTTTGTTGTAAATGCGGTCATTCTTTTTCCTTATCCGCGATTTCTTCTTTCTTATCCGCGGGTCCTTTCCATTGGGTCGCCTTTTTTTGGGCGGATCTTTCCGCCCCGGGCTTTTTAACAGCGGTTTTCTTCGCCGCCGCCTTCTTTTCCCCAGCTTCTTTGAACAATCTCTCCGCCGCGGGCGGCGTGGACTTCTCCGTCAGCCTGGGATGGTCAGGTTTTGCCATCAGCTTCGCCTGGCCGGGCTTCGCTGTCAGCTTGGCCTGGTCGGGTTTCGCTGTCAGCTTGGCTTGATTGGGTTTTGCCGCCAAGCGGAGCTGGTCGGGCTTCCCCGCCGGTTTTTCCGTGAACTCCTTGGGCTTTTCAGCGGGGACCTCCGGCTCTTGAGTCGGTTCCTCCGCTTTTGGGGCAGGGGACTCCTCTTCAGCAAGCCTTTTATCGGGTTCCTCCCGCGCGGCGTCTTTCTCCGCCTCGGCTTCTCCCCCCGGAACCGCAGGACGGGGGTTACCGGTGATATTACAATAGATCCGCAGATACTCCTCCGCGCTGCGCCTCCAGCTGAAGTCTCCCGCCATGCAGCGCTGCTGCAAGCGGCGGAACTGATCGCCATAGTCCCAGTAAAGACCCACGGCCTGCCGAATCACAAACAGCATATCCCCGGAGTTGTAGGCGGCAAAGGTAAAACCGTTGCCCGTGTCTCTCCACGCCTCATAGGGATGGACGGTATCCTTCAGCCCGCCGGTCTCTCGGACGATGGGCACCGTGCCATACCGCATGGCGATCATCTGGCTCAGGCCGCAGGGCTCGCTTTTGGAGGGCATCAGAAACAGATCCGCGCCGGCGTAGATTGCCATGGAAAGCGCCTCGTCATAGTCCAGCCGCGCGGCCATCCGCCCGGGGTACTGCGTCTGCGCCCAGGCAAAGAAATCCTGGTACTGCTCTTCTCCCTGACCCAGCACTACCATCTGCACCGGCAGCTCCATGATGTCATGGAAGACCTCTTTGATGAGGTCCAGCCCCTTATGGGACACCAGCCGACTCACCACCGCAAGGATCGGCGTGTCCGGCTCCTCCCGCAGCTCCATCCTCCGCTGCAGCTCCGCCTTATCCTTCGCCTTCCCACTCAGGTCCGCGGCCGTGTAGTTGGCCGAAATCAGCGCGTCTGTCTGGGGGTTGTAGCGTTCCATGTCAATGCCGTTCAGCACGCCGGAGAGCTTGTAGGCGCATCGGCGCATCACGCTCTCCATCCCGTGGGCAAAGAAGGCATATTTCAGCTCCTCGGCGTAAGACGGGGACACGGCGGTAACGGCGTCCGTGCAGAGAATGGCGGCTTTCAGCAAATTCACGTCGCCGTCCATGATAATGGTCCCGTCGTCCACCCAGCCGTGGTCCAGCCCGAACAGGTCGCCCATGACCTCCGGCCCGTACCGGCCCTGATACTCGATGTTGTGAATGGTCATCACCGTACGGATAGAGCGGAAGCGCTCCTCTCTCACGCCGTCGTCCTTCAAATAGATGGGAATGAGCGCGGTCTGCCAGTCGTTGCAGTGGATCACATCCGGCCAGAAGGCCATGTGGGGCAGCATCCGCACCACCGCCCGGGAGAAAAAGCCAAACCGCTCCCCGTCGTCCATATAGCCGTACAGGTTCCGGCGGTTGAAATACTGCTCATTGTCCAAAAAATAATACGTTACCCCGCCGCAGAGAAGGCGGAACAGCCCGCAGTAGCAGCGCCGCCACGCGAGGTTCACATAGTCGTAGCACAGGTACTCAAGCTCCGGGCCGAACTGCTCTCGTACCCGCTGGTACAGCGGCAGTACCACAGCCATCTGGACGCCCTCCGCCGCAATGGCGGCGGGCAGGGAGCCGGACACATCGGCCAGCCCCCCCGTTTTGCAGAAGGGCACGGCCTCGCTGGCCGCATACAAAATTTTCATGGCAGTATCCCCTTTCCGTTCTCATTTTACCCGGTCCGAAGAGGCGGACCGCCCGGGCTGCCTTACACGCAGGCCCCCTTGCTCAGTACCAGCGGGTAGGATGAATGGCCGATCAGCGTCCGGTCCGCCAGCACCTCTACCTGCTTATCCGCAATGATATGCGCCAGATCCGCGTTGCGGCGGATCACGGTGTCCGGGAACAGCACGCAGTTGCGCACCCGCGCGCCCTCCTCCACCACCACGCCGGGAAAGAGGATGGAATTTTCCACGACCCCCTCCACATTGCAGCCGTCTCCCACCAGAGAGTTGACACAGTGGCCCGTCGGGCCCGCATAGCTGGAGGATTTGTCGGCATTTTTCGCCCGGATGGGGCGTTCAGGGGTGAACAGGTCCGCCCGGATGGCGGGGTCCAGCAGCTGCATGCTCCGGTCGTAATACTCCTGCACGGAGCGGATCTGGGCGGCGAAGCCGGTCCAGATGAAGGAGCGGATATTCAGCTCTCCCACCCTGGCCTGAAGGATATCGTGCCTCCAGCTGTACTGATCGCGGCTGATGCACTCATCCACCAGTTCCTTCAAAAGCCGGGTGGAGATGATATAGACCTCCAGCCCCCGATAGCCCCGGGGCGTGTGCAGATGATAGAGAACCTCCCGCACCCGCCCCTCTCCGTCGGGTTCAAAATAGGTGCCGTTATCCACCGCGAAGCTGTCGTTCCCGCACACGGCGGTGATGTCCGCCCCGGAGCGGAGATGCTGTTCCAGAATCTCGGACAGGGGCAGGTTCACCACGAGGTCGCCGTCCATCAGCGCCACATGGTCCTGACGTATGGTATCCAGATAGCTGCGAACCCCTGAAAGCGCCTCCATCTTTCCCCGGAACTCCCCGGTACCGCCGCGCTGCCGTTCATAGGCAAAGGGAGGCAGCAGCTTCAGCCCGCCGCGCTTCCGGCTCAGGTCCCAGTTCTTGCCGCTGCCCAGATGATCAATCAGGCTCTGATACCGCCCGTGCAGCACGATGCCCACGTCGGTGACCCCGGCGTTCACCAGATTGGAAAGGCCGAAATCAATGGCCCGGTACCGCCCGCCAAAGGGCATGGAGGCCGCGGAACGGGTATCCGCCAGCTCTCTCAGGTCATTTCGCTTCTCATAGCAGAAGATGATGCCGTGCAGCCCATTCATCTTGCCACCTCCTCGCCGTTTTTACTCAGCATGGTCTTGGGCGGGACGGCGGTCCCCGCCTCCAGCGCGCAGCCCGGGGCCAGCACCGTAAGGCCCCAGGCCTGCGGGTCCACGCCCTCCGGCGACGCGCCCACCCGGCAGTTTTCTCCGATCAGGGCATCCTGCCCGACGATGGCGTATTCCACCGTGGCTCCGGCCTTCACGGTCACGCCGGGCATCAGCACGGAATAGCTGACTCTGGCGCCCTCTTCCACAGTGACTCCCGAGGAGAGGACGGAATTTTCAACGGTCCCCTCCAGATCGTCGCCGCGGTTAAAGGCACTGTGGCTCACCTGCGCGTGCCTGCCCAGGTAGGCCGTGGGCATGGAGACGGATTTGGCATAGATGGGCCAGGACTCATCCAGCAGGTCCAGCCCGGATTCCGGGGACAGCATATCCATATTGGAGTCCCACAGCGACTCCAGCGTCCCCACGTCCTTCCAATAGCCCTCAAAGCGATAAGCCGCCATCTTTTCTCCGCTGCTCAGCATGGCGGGAATGACATTTTTCCCAAAGTCGTTCTCCGAGCCAAGGTCCGCCTCGTCCGCCTCGAGATAAGCCCGCAGGGTCTTCCACGTGAACACATAAATCCCCATGGAGGCCAGATTGCTCTTGGGATGTTTGGGTTTTTCCTCGAACTCCTCCACCATGTCGCGTTCGTCCACGTTCATGATGCCAAAGCGGGATGCCTCGGCCCAGGGGACCTCCATGACAGAGATCGTGCAGGCGGCTCCGGACTCCTTGTGCCGCTTCACCATTCGGGAGTAATCCATCTTATAAATATGATCGCCGGAGAGAATCACCACATATTCCGGGTCGTACCGGTCCACAAACGCGATGTTCTGGAAAATGGCGTTGGCCGTACCCTTGTACCAGGTTCCGCCCGCAGCGGACTGATAGGGCGGCAGAATGTGGACGCCGCCGGTGCTACTGTCCAGGTCCCAGGTCTGGCCGTTGTCCACATACGCGTTCAGCTCCAGCGGGCGATACTGGGTCAGCACACCCACGGTATCGATGCCTGAGTTGGCGCAGTTGGACAGAGGGAAATCGATGATGCGGTACTTTCCGCCAAAGGGGACTGCGGGCTTTGCCATCTCGCCGGTCAGCACGTACAGCCGGCTGCCCTGGCCGCCGGCCAGCAGCATGGCGATGCATTCTTTTCTCATGCCTCTGCCTCCTTATTTCTCGGGCTTTGCCGCCGGTTTCTTCGCGGCCTTCTTCCCTGTTTCTCTCTCTTTTTTCGCCGTCGGACTCGCTTTAGAGGATTTTGGAGCCTTTACCGGTTTTTCCGCCGCGGCTATTGCCTCGGGCATCGGCATCTTTGCCGGCGCGGATTTTCTGTCCTTCGCCGCCGCCTTTTTCGCTGGGAACGTTCCCTCGCCCCGGAGGAACACGCCGCCAAACGGCGGAATGCGCAGAGATACCGAGCATTCCCGCCCATGGGAGGGAATGGCCTCCACCTCCACCGGCGATCCATTTCCGTATCCGCCGCCGCCGAATTCCCCGGCATCCGTGTTGAACACCTCCGCATACCGCCGGTGATTCGGCACCCCCACCCGGTAGTCGGGGTAGGAGTTGGGAGAGAAGTTCACCGCGCACAGAAGATCGCAGCCCCCGGCGTCCCTACGGAGAAAGACCGCCACGTTATTTTGGTTGTCATCCGGTACCAGCCATTCAAAGCCCTGCTGCCGGAAGTCTACTTCCCACAGCTCCGGCGTCTTCTGATAAAACCGGTTGGCGGCGCGGAAAAACGCCTGGGTCTTTCGGTTGATCTCCGCGTCCAGCAGATACCAGTCCAGCTGACCGTTTGCGTCCCACTCGTGCCACTGGCCGATCTCTGGGCCCATAAACAACAGTTTCTTTCCCGGATGCGCCAGAAGATATGCGTAAAATCCCCGGAGGGAGCGGAGCTGATTTTCATAGCTGCCGGGCATTTTGCCCACCAGCGACCCCTTCATATGTACCACCTCGTCATGGGACAGGGGGAGCACATAGTTTTCTGAAAACGCATACATCATGGAAAAAGTGATATCTCTGTGGTTAAACTGCCGGAAATAGGGGTCCAGTTTCAGATAGTGGCACATGTCGTTCATCCATCCCATGTTCCACTTCAGATTGAAGCCCAGACCGCCCGCCTCCGGGGGGCAGGTCACCAGCGGCCAGGCGGTGGACTCCTCCGCCACCATCAGCGCATTGGGGTCCACGGAAAAGGCCATTCGGTTCAATGACCGCAGAAACTCAATAGCCTCCAGATTCTCCTTGCCGCCGTTTTTATTGGGGGTCCACTGGCCATCCGGCCGGTCATAGTCCAGATAGAGCATGGACGCCACCGCGTCCACCCGCAGTCCGTCGATGTGGTACATCTCCAGCCAGAATCGGGCGGAGGAGAGCAGGAAACTGACCACCTCCGGCCGTCCGTAGTCAAAAACCCGAGTGCCCCAGCCCGCGTGCTCCCGCTTTTACGGGTCGGAATACTCATAGCAGAAGGAGCCGTCAAATTCGTACAGGCCCTGCTCATCCTTGCAGAAGTGGGCGGGAACCCAGTCTAAAATCACGGAGATTCCGTTTTTGTGCATATGGTCCACGAACCACATGAAATCGAACGGTGTGCCATACCGGGACGTGGGCGCAAAGTACCCGGTGCACTGATAGCCCCAGGAGTCGTCCAGCGGGTGCTCCGTCACCGGCAGCAGCTCGATGGCGTTGTACCCCATGTCCTTCACATAGGCCGCGAGATCCCTGGCAATGGTGCGGTAATCGTAAAATCCCTCGTCCGGTCTTCGCCAGGAGCCAAGGTGAACCTCGTAGATGTTCAGGGGCGAGGTATAAACAGGGTGGTCTCCCTTTTTCTCGCGGAATTTCGCATCGGTCCATGGAAAGCCCTCGATGTCTATGAGCTTGCTGGCCGTTGCGGGGCGGGTCTCCGTGTGGAATCCGTAGGGGTCCGCCTTGTAGCACACGGCGCCGTCCGCTCCGGTCACGGCATATTTATAGGAGGTATACCGGGGCAGATCCGGCAAAAATCCGGTCCAGGTCTCCCCCTCCCGCTTCAGCGGCGCGGCGGAGACATCCCATTGGTTGAAATCTCCCACCACGCTCACCGCCGCGGCGTGGGGCGCCCAGACCCGGAATGACCAGCCCTCCCGTCCCCGCTTGAACGCGGGATGCGCGCCGAACCAGATCCAGCCCTCCGTCAGAGTTCCCGCGTGGAATCTGGAAGCCTGTCCGCTCTCCCCCATGACCTCACTCCTCTCCCACCGGGATGATTTCTTCGCCGGTGGTCAATCGTTTTCGTATGCCCCTCCGGCCCTTTGTCTTTTTTTATGGATTAATTATACCCCACGGCAAAATGAGCGTCAAGAATGCGGCCTGTCGAAATATGGGTTGTGCTTTCGTGGATTTAACGTCCTCTTACGCACGACACAGCGATTTTATGAACTTCATTTTTCCCTGCGTTTCGAAAAGTGATGCCAAAGGGCGGCCGTCTTTGACG
>JAEWYA010000109.1 GCA_023395775.1 Bacillota bacterium | reverse complement strand
CCCACGCAGGGGGCGTGAGCATCCTGAGGCCAGAGGACCAGAACCCGGCCGCCGCCGAGCGTCAGCGGTTCCGTGGGCCCGCGATAGAACCAGATGTCCCCCTGCTCGTCTCCGGAGACTTCCTCCTCCATGACGGAGAGAGGGGCCACGCCGATCTTTTCCGAGCCGCTTAGCAGAAACTGTACGTCGATATACTTCCGGTGGGCCTCCGGCGTATCATTGACGAGCCGCGTCTCATAGGTGCTGAGGCCGGCATATACGTCCTGCCCGTCCAGCTCCAAACAGCCGTCGGGGAGCCTTGAAAAATCCGTCTCCGCCAGAAAGCGGAAGGCCTGCGCCAGACGGGGGGAAAGGGCGGAATACGCGCAGAGATGCTCCAGTGTGTCATAAAGCATGAATTGTTTCCTCCTTCAGCCGCCATGCGGCTCTGAGAAGCGGCTAAGACCGCTCCTTTATCCCTGAGAGTATACGCCCAAATGTAAACCCGTGTAAACCGCGAGCCGGAAAATCGTACCACGTCGAAAAGGCGTTTCACACAAAAAATGAAAAACAATGTTCACCATTATGGAACGTGAGTCTAAATTGAACCCAATGTAAACGAATAAGTTAAAAAAAATCACAGTTCTTTTAAAATCACTTGCGAAAGTCGATGCTGCTTTGTATAATTGTATTGAAATAGAGAAATGAGTTCTCTAATGGTGAACAGCGGGAGGGACTGAGATGGACGAGGCACAAGACCCAAAAGTCAAATCCTTAGCGAAAGCGCTGCGGATTCTGGAATGCTTTTCGGTGCAGTCACCGGAGCTTGGCGTGACAGAACTGGCGGAGATGAACGGTATTACCAAGAGCAATGCCCATAACATCCTGACCACATTCCAGCAGAGCGGATACATTGAAAAACAGCCAAACGGAAAGTATACACTTGGTTTGCAGCTGCTGGAATTCTCCTATATTATTAACCAGCATCTGGGTTATCCCCGGGCGGTATACGATCTTCTTATGGATTTGGCCAACAAGACCGGCGAGATTGTTTACTTCGGTCTGCCTCACGGAACGGACGTCCTCTATCTCTATGTGGCTCACCCCGTTGCCCGGATGCAGGAACTGCCCTATCGCGACATTTTGGGCGAACACGCGCCGCTTTACTGCACGGGGATCGGCAAGGCCATTCTCTCCGCCATGCCGGAGGACGAGTGGGAGGCGCACATCACTCCAAACCGCACGCCCTTTACCGATGCCACGGTCACCGATCATGATCAGATCATTGAGGAGCTGTGGCGGACCCGGCGGCGGGGGTATTCCCTTGACAACTGTGAACGGGAATACAACGTCCGCTGCGTGGGTGCGCCGGTGTTCAGCGGAACGGGACGGCTGGTGGCCGGCATCAGCACCTCCGGGCCCGCCGGCGTCATGACCGACGAAAAGCTGCTGCGCTGCTCCAAGCTCGTGATCGACACCGCCCAGCATATGCGGGAGCGTATCTACCATTGAATTTGTATCCCAACGCCGGGAGGCGTGGAAATAAGCTTTAAATTTGATTTAGGAGGATATTTTGATGAAAAATTGGAAAAGAGCTCTTGCAATGCTGTCTGCTTCCGTGATGGTGGCCGGTATGCTGGCCGGCTGCGGCAGTTCCGGCACTACCCCCGCCGCGTCCGGCTCCGGCTCCGGCTCCGGCTCCGCCTCTGCCGCGGGCAGCGACGCGGGCGAGCCTGTGAATCTGGTCTTCTCCATCACCGCCGTCCCCACCGACGCTCACGGCGCCGCCCAGAAGGTTTTTAAGGAAAAGCTGGAGGAGATTTCCGGCGGCAATATGACTGTGGAATGCTACGATTCCGGTACGCTGTACGGCCAGGACACCGAGACGGACGCTCTGAAGAACGGCGACGTGGACATGATCTACTCCTCCGCCTCCTGGCTCACCGACGGCTCTCCTTGGGTCTCCATGTTCACCGCCGGCTACATTTTCCAGAGCTATGATCACATGACCAAGGTCCTCAACGGCGACATCGGCAAGGAAGTCTTTCAGAAGATCGCCGACGAGCAGGGCATTCTGCCGCTGGGCGCTTACTATCTGGGCACTCGCCAGATCAGCCTTTCTGAGGATCGCGCCATCACCACTCCCGATGACCTGAAGGGCGTGAACCTGCGGATGCCCAACTCCGATGCGTGGGTCTTCCTGGGCAAGGCAATGGGCGCCAACCCCACCGCCATTGCGTTCAACGACCTGTATCTGGCGCTGCAGACCGGCACCGTGGACGGTCAGGACAACCCTCTGCCCACTGTGAAGACCGCCAAGTTCTATGAGGTCCAGAAGTCAATCTCCCTGACCAACCATCTGGTTGATTCCGTATGGCCTACCATCAACCTGGACAAGTGGAATTCTCTGACCGCCACCCAGCAGGGATGGGTGATGGAGGCTGTGGAGGCCGCCCGCCAGTCCTGCGATGATCAGAACCTGAAGACCGAGGCTGAGGTCCAGGACTTCCTGAAGGAGCAGGGCATAAGCATATATCAGGCAGACGTGAAGGCCTTTGCTGATCACGTGCTGAACGTCTATCTGAACGACTCCATCTCCGACAGCTGGGACAAGGACCTGCTGACCCAGATCCAGAGCATGGCCTAAATCTCAGATCACTGAAATCCCGACCGGGGGGCTGGTGTTCCGGCCCCCCGGCTCTTTTTAAAACTCCTATCCAGAACGATGTTCCAAATTTTGACTTAACGTACGACTTATCCATGATCGAATTTTCCTTTGAAAGGAGGGCTGTTTTTGGACGGCCTGAAAAAAATTGGGCGGTTTATCCGCAACTGTGTGGAATTATATATTCCCATCATCGCCTTCGTGGCGCTGTTTCTGATCTTTTGCTTCCAGGTCTTCATGCGCTATGTCGCCAACAATCCCCAGTCCTGGACGCTGGAGGTGGAGCAGATGTGCTTTCTCTGGCTGGTGCTGCTGGGAGCCTGCTTTGCCCAGCGGGAGAAGGCCCACGTGTCCTTTACATTGCTGTATGACGCGCTGGGCGTCAGGGGCAAGGCAATTACCGCCATGCTGGGCAACATCGTGATTGCCGCCACCTTCGCGGCGGCGTTTATCCCCTCGTTTCAGTATATCTGGGGGCAGATGGAACGGGCGCAGGTCACCAGCATTCTGAAAATTCCAAAGACGCTGGTGTTCTTTCCCTATGTGATTTTCCTGGCGTTTATCCTCGTGTACGCGCTTGTCGATATTTATGAGGAAATTATGGTCCTGCGGGGCAATCAAAGATATATAGACAAAATGCTGGGCGAGAGCAAGTCCGAGGCTGAGCAGGCCATTGAGGAGGCCAACCGGCAGGAGAGCATTAACTTAAACGCCGACATCGACGGCGGTATGGGAAAGGAGGGCAAATAACATGGAATATCTGCCTTTGATTGGCTTTCTTGTGGTGTTTGTCCTGATCTTTGTGCTGCGGATGCCGATTCCCACCGGTATGATCGCCGCCTGCATGACCTACTTCATTCTGGGTGCGGTCACCTCAGGCCAGTCCCTGGGCGCGGCGCTGATGGGCGAATCGGGAAGTCTTCATCTGGTGGCCCAGAAGACCATTGAACAGATTTTTACCAACGGCACCCTCATCGCCGTGCCTTTGTTTATCTTCGCCGCCAACATTATGAATGCCGGCAAGATCACGGAGTATGTCTTCGGCGTGTGCAAGGGCCTTGTGGGCCGGTTCCACGGCGGCCTGGCCCACGTGAACGTGCTGGCCTCTCTTGTGTTTTCTGGTATGACCGGCTCCGCTGTGGCAGACGCCTCCGGCCTTGGCAAAATGGAAATCGACGCCATGCGGCAGGAAGGGTATGACGACGGCTTCAGCTGCGCCATCACCGCCGCCAGCGCCACCATCGGCCCCATCTTCCCGCCCTCTATCCCCATGGTCATCTATGCCATGCTGACCAATGCGTCCGTGGGGGCGCTTTTCATGGCGGGCATGGTCCCCGGCGTCCTGCTGGCGATAGCGCTGTGCGTGTATGTCTTCTTCATCGCCCGGGCGCGCCAATACCCACGCAGTGCGCCGCCCAAACTGCGCGCCTATCTCAAATACTGCCTGAAGGCCCTGTGGGCCATGCTGACCCCCGTGATCCTGCTGGTCGGCATTTACACCGGTGTCATGACGCCCACCGAGGCCGGCGCCATCGCGGGCTTGTATGCCCTGATTGTGGCCATAATCGGCTATCGCGTCCTGAACTGGGAAGGCTTCAAACAGGTTCTGGTCGACACGGTGAAGTCCACCGGTTCCGTCTCCATCATGGTGGGCGCGGCCTCCGCCATCTCCTTCATCTTCGCTAAGGAGCAGATCGGCGCCATGATCGGCAATTGGCTGCTGGGTATCACGGACAACAAGTATCTCTTCCTGCTGATCGTGAACCTCATCATCCTGATTCTGGGCATGTTCGTGGATACCTCCGTGATCCAATTGGTTATGATTCCCATTCTGTGGCCTGTGGCGCAGGTTCTGGGCGTGAATATCATCCACTTTGGCCTCATCATTGTCTTCAACATGATGGTGGGCCTCTCCACTCCGCCGTTCGGCATGTGCCTGTTTATCACCTCCGGGATTTCCGGCACTCCGCTGAAGGACGTTATCAAGGAAATCAAATGGCCCATTGTGGTCATGCTGATCGTGCTTACGATTATCACCTATATCCCGGACGTGGTGCTGTTCCTGCCCCGGATGTTCCACATGCTGTGAGCAAAGGTTTGAAGAGCGCATATCTTTTATATCTTTAAGGAGAAAAAATTATTATGGCTTTTTCCATCGCTCCCGGCATCTGGCCGGTGATGATTACCCCTTATCACGACGATAAGACCATTGATTTTAGGGCCATCGAGCTTTTGAGCAACTGGTATGTTGAAAAGGGCTGCGCCGGTATCTTCGCCGTGTGCCAGTCCAGCGAGATGCTCTACCTCTCCGAGCAGGAGAAACTGGATATCGCCAAGGCCACCGCCGACGCAGTGGGCGGCCGCATCCAGATCGTGGCCTCCGGCCACACCGCCGACGACAAGCCCACCCAGTTCCGGGAGATTGAGAACATGATGAAGATTCCCGGCATCGGCGCTTATGTTCTGGTGAGCAACCGTCTGGATCAGGACCATGAGGGCGAGGCCGCCTTCGAGGCCAATGCCCAGGAGATTTTCCAGCGGTACCCCGAGATTGATTTCGGCATCTACGAGTGCCCTGCCCCCTGGAAGCGGCTGGTCTCCACCGAGTTCCTCGGCAAGGCCGGCAAGGGCGGGCGGATGGTGTTTCTGAAGGATACCTGCTGCGATTACGAGCTGATCCGGGAGCGGCTGAAGGCCGTGGAGGGTACGTCGCTGAAGATTTTCAACGCCAATGCCCAGTCCTGGTACGACAGCGTGCTGCACGGCGCGGCGGGCTACTGCGGCGTTATGGCCAACTTCCACCCCGAGCTTTATAAGTGGGCATTCGATCACAGGGACTCCGACCCCGACAGGGCGCAGATGGTGGCGCACTTCCTGACCATGGCCGGCATGATCGAGATGCGCATCTATCCCTGCAACTGCAAGTATCATCAGAAGCTGGCGGACGTTCCCATGAGCGTGTATGCCCGCAGCGCCGACTGCGCAAAACTTGACAAGAATGCCCGGGGCGAGGTGGAGGCCCTGATCGCCATGGAAAATTACGTCCGCAAGCAGCTTGGGATCTGAGCCATGGGAAGCGCCGCGCAATTCGCGGCAATCGCATATCGGAAAATTATGCGGCGCACTTGCATTTTGCCGCGAAGTATCGTAATATGTAGGCAGAATGTTAAACGATTACTTTGCGCCGGGCGCAGAGAGGAGCCTTGTCATGTTGAGAAAACCGAAAATTCTGGTGGTGGGCAGCTTTATGATGGACCTGATCGCGTCCACGCCGAAAGCCCCCGCCTCCGGCGAGACCGTTATTGGCACCGATTTCCGCACCGCTCCCGGCGGAAAGGGTGCGAACCAGGCCGTCCAGTGTGCGCGGCTGGGTGCGGAAGTCACGATGGCGGGGCAAGTGGGCGCAGATGCCTTCGGCCGGGAAATGACGGAGACCGCCAAACGCGCCGGTGTGGACGTGAGCCATGTGCTGGTGGACCCGAACAAGTCCTCCGGCGTGGGCCACATTGTCCTGGAGGTCACCGAGCATGGGGCGCAGAACCGTATCACCGTGGTTCCCGGGGCCAACTACTCCACCACTGTGGAGCAGATCGCCTGGCTGAAGGACGAGATCGGGTACTTTGATCTGGTGATGCTCCAGTTGGAGATCCCCATGGAGATCAACCTTGCCGTGGCGCAGTATGCAAAGGC
>JAEWYA010000191.1 GCA_023395775.1 Bacillota bacterium | reverse complement strand
TCCACCGCATCGACCGGGACACCTCCGGACTCATCATTGCGGCGAAAAACGACCTTGCCCACCAGAAGCTGGCATCGCAGCTTCAGGACCACACGCTGGCCCGGACCTACGAGTGCATCGTGGCGGGAAATCTCAAAGAGGATTCCGGCACGGTGGACGCCCCCATCGGCCGCTGCCCCGCGGACCGGAAGAAGCAGGCGGTGGTGCCGGACGGGCGCCGGGCCGTGACTCACTGGGAGGTTGTCGCCCGCTATCCGGGCTTTACCCATGTACGCTGCCGTCTGGAAACGGGGCGCACGCACCAGATCCGTGTTCACATGGCCTATCTGGGCCACCCGATTTTAGGCGACACGGTATACGGTGCGAAAAAGCCCGTCCCCGGGCTTCAAGGGCAGTGCCTCCACGCCGTGGGCCTGCGGTTTATCCATCCCCGCACAGGGAAACCGGTGGAGCTTTCCTGTCCGCTGCCGGAGGAGTTTTGCCGACAACTGCACAGGCTGGGAGCAGGACAACAGCCGTCATAAGTAAATTTGGATCATCGGGGAAGCGTCATGAAAGGCATGTTTGAAAACATAAAAAGATGGTGCTACGGCGGGCAGGACCACGCCTTTTTCGCGGCGCAGCAGCAGGCGATCCACGCATACAATTGCAAAATGATGAGCGGCCTGTTTCCGCTGATGACGGTCATCCTCGCCTGCTATCTGGCTCTCAGCGTTACTCTCCCGTCTTTATCCCAATATGCCCCTGTGTATCTGACCTATTTCATCGTCCTGATCCTCCTGCTCGTTTTCTTTGAGATAAAAGGGCGTCGGAGCATTTTTTTCACGAAACTTCTGATCGGGCTGTTTTCCGTACTGATTTACAGCTTTGTCACTCTGATCGGCACGGTTTTTGGGCCCGATACCCCCGCGGTGATGTTCATCGTTTTTCTGCTGACCATCCCAATGCTGATCATCGCTCCCGTCCATCATACGTACGCCTTTTTGTCCGCCGCACTCGCGGTCTTTTCGATTGCCGCCGTCCGCTTCAAAATCCTGCCCTATGCGCAAATGGACATGATCCACGGAATCACCTGCCTGGTTCTCGGCTTTTTTCTGAGTCAGCGCGTTCTTGAAAGCCGGATCTCCCTGCTTGCTTCCAACGAACAGCTCAGCAGACTCAGCAAATACGACGCGCTCACTGAGATTCCCAACCGCCGCGGTCTGGATGAGTACTTGCAGCGGGTTTATCCCGCGTGCGAGGCCTTGACGCTGGCGATGATCGACGTTGACAATTTTAAGGGATATAACGATACCCTTGGGCATCAAAGCGGAGACGCCGCGCTGAAAGCCGTGGCAAAGACCATCCAGCGGTATACCGCAGAAAGCGATTACTTCGCCGCAAGATTCGGCGGCGAAGAATTTGTCCTGATTGGTACAGGGCCATCAGCCGCCAACCTGGAGACGCTGCTTGAGACGATTCGCGCCGACATTTGCAGCCAAAAGGTCCTCTGTCAAAGCCACTCCGTCGACTGCCTCACCGTCAGCATCGGTTTTGCCCGAAAAAAGTCTGGAGAAGAATTCAGCGATCTTTTCAAGCGGGCCGACGATGCGCTCTACCTGGCAAAGGGCGCGGGAAAAAACTGCGTGAGAACCTGTCCCGATTCCCCCCCGCCGCAGGGGTGAGCGTCTCGCGCGGTTTCTTTTTTGCGGCCGCTGCGCGCCGGCACAGCCTGCTTTTCCAGCAATACAACAAAAGGGTGAAAGCTCCCGGTTCGGGAGTTTTCACCCTTTGTTTTCTTCGAATATACGGGGCTGCGCAAGCCGCTTTTTCTCTATTCCCGGCTCAGCAGGACTTTTCAACTAAAAACCGGATCAGAACTGGGGCAGCTTGGAGACAACATTGGCGCAGCGGGGACAGAGCGTGGGATGGTTGGGGTCCTCGCCCACCTTGGGGAACTGCATCCAGCACCGCTCGCATTTGGCTCCGTTGGCCTCGCTGACTTCCACGGTCAATCCCGGAAAATTGCTTCCCTTGCCAACGGTGGACTCCGCCGCGGGTTCGGCGGTGGTGATGTTGCAGTCGGATACGATGAACACCTCAGCGAGACTGACGCCGATGGTGGAAAGCAGCGCCTGTGCCGCCGCGTCGTCGTCGGCATGGAGGGAGACATGGGCCTCCAGAGCCTTGCCGATTTTCTTGTCGGCCCGGGCGGTCTCCAAAACCGCGTTGACATCATCCCGCAATCGGATGATCGTATCCCACTTCTCCATAGCCTTGTCATTCAAAGCATAATCCGCGTAGGGACGGTTCATTTCGTTGAGCAGTACGTTGCGGCCGTCGTCCCCGGAGCGATGGGTCATGGCCTGCCAGATCTCGTCGCAGGTGAAGGCCAGAATGGGGGCCATCAGCTTCGTCATCGTGTCCAGAATCAGGAACAGTGCGGTCTGGGCGCTGCGGCGGCGTCTTCCGTCCGCCTCCTCGCAGTTCAGCCGGTCCTTGATAATGTCCAGATAGAAATTGGAAAGCTCCACCACGCAGAAGTCGTTGACGGCGTGGGTCACCACCAGAAACTCATAGTCGTCATAGGCTTTCATGCACTTTTCCGTCAGCGCGTTCAGCCGCGTGACAGCCCAGCGGTCCAGCTCCTCCATCTCGTCGGCGGGGACAAGGTCGTCGGGGTTGAAGCCGTCCAGATTGCCCAGGCAGTACCGGGCGGTATTGCGGAACTTCAGATAGTTCTGGCTCAGCTGCTTGAAAATCTCATCGGAGCAGCGGACGTCCACATGGTAGTCGGCGGAAGCCGCCCACAGGCGCAGCAGGTCCGCGCCATATTTATTGAAGATCTCGGCGGGGTCCATGCCGTTACCCAGAGATTTGTGCATGGCCTTGCCCTCGCCGTCCACGGTCCAGCCGTGAGTGACGCACTCCTTGAAGGGCGCACCCAGACCCAGAGCGCCCACGCCCACCAGCAGCGAGGACTGGAACCAGCCGCGATACTGGTCGAGACCCTCCAGATACATGGTGGCGGGCCAGAACTTCTGAGTCCGCTGCATGGAGGCAAAGTGGGTGGAGCCGGAATCAAACCAGCCGTCCAGAGTGTCTTCTTCCTTGGTATAACCCTCCGCCTCGCCGCAGTGGGGACACTTGAACCCGGCGGGCAGCAGCTCCTCAGCTTCCTTGGCGAACCATGCGTTGGAGCCCTCCCTCTCAAAAGCTGAGGCGATGGATTCAATGGATTCGTCCGTCACAATGGGCTTTCCGCAGTGCTTGCAGTACACCACCGGAATGGGCAGGCCCCACTTTCTCTGGCGGGAGATGCACCAGTCGGTGCGCTCGCGGACCATGGACTTGATGCGCTCCAGACCCCACTCCGGCACCCAGCGCACATCCTCGCAGGCGGCGCAGGCTTCGTCCTTGAAGGAGTCCACGGAACAGAACCACTGGGGGGTCGCGCGGAAGATGATGGGTCCCTTGCAGCGCCAGCAGTGGGGATAGCTGTGGACGATGTTTTCGCTGGCGAAGAGACTTCCCGCCTCCTTCATGTCGTTGAGGATAACGGGGTTGGACTCATCCGTTTTCATGCCGGCGTATTTTCCGGCATAATCCGTGTGGCGGCCCTGGTCGTCCACAGGCACCACCATGTCCATGCCGTACCGGCGGCAGGTCTCATAGTCGTCCGCGCCGAAGCCCGGGGCGGTGTGGACGCAGCCGGTGCCGGAATCCATGGTGACATAGTCCGCCAGCAGCAGACGGCTGGTCTTATCCAGGAAGGGGTGCTGAGCCAGCATGTTTTCAAAAAACGCGCCGGGATGGGTCTCCACGATCTCATATTCGCCGAAGCCGCCAATCCTCATGACCTTGTCGGTCAGGGCCTCGGCCATGATATAGACCTCGCCGTTGGGGGCTTTTACCAGGGCATAGCTCTCCTCGGGGTGCAGCGCGATGGCAAGGTTTCCCGGCAGAGTCCAGATAGTGGTGGTCCAGATCACGAAAAAGAGCTTGCTGTGGTCAAAATTGCCCAGCTTGCCGCAGTCGTCCTTCATGGGGAATTTCACATACACGGTGGTGCAGGGGTCGTCCTGATATTCGATCTCCGCCTCGGCCAGAGCCGTCTCGTCGCGGGGGCACCAGTACACGGGCTTGAGGCCCTTGTAGATGTAGCCCTTCTTATACATCTGGCCGAAAACGCGGACCTCGTCGGCTTCGAACCCAGGGTCCATGGTCTTATAGGGATGGTCCCAGTCGCCGACAACGCCCATACGCTTGAATCCATTGCGCTGCACGTCGATATAGTGGTCGGCGAACTCGTGGCAGGCGGAGCGGAACTCGGGGACGCTCATGGACTTGCGGTCCAGCTTGTTCTGCTTGATGATGGCGGATTCGATGGGCATACCGTGGTTATCCCAGCCGGGAATATAGGGCGTATAGTAGCCCCGCATGGCATAGGACCGGGTAATAAAGTCCTTGAGAGCCTTGTTCAGCGCGTGGCCCATGTGGAGGTCACCGTTGGAGAACGGAGGGCCGTCGTGAAGACTGAACAGGGGCTTTCCCTCGTTCTTCTTCAAAAGCTCGTTGTAAAGGTCCTGATCCTCCCAACGCTTGAGCATCTCCGGCTCCCGCTTGGGCAGTCCCGCCCGCATGGGGAAGTCGGTCTTGGGCAGATTGATGGTCTTGTTGTAATCCATAGAAAATCCTCCTAGATATATTTTAAAAATCAATTGTATTGAATAACAGTAACCTTGCAGGCGCGGCAGAGCATGGTTCCCTTTTTGCCGCACTTGGGACAGTTCATCACGCGCTCCCTTTCAGGCAAAATAAAAAACGCTTTGTCTCCTAAGAGACAAAGCGTTTATATAAACACTCTGCGGTACCACTCTCGTTGCCCCTCCCCCGCAGGGAAAGGCCGCTCACAGCCTGCGATCACAGGCCGACGGGATAACGTCCGTCACTCGTCCACGCTTACTCGCGTCGTCTTTCAGCAGGAGGCTCCAAGGTGATTTTCAGGTCCCTCCGCTGACCGCCCATCCACCAAAACGGGCCGCTCTCTGTGCAGGGGTTGGGGTCTTACTCGTCCTTTTCCACGCCGGATATTAAATTTTCCATTATCCTATACCTATATGCGCCGGTTTGTCAAGATGGAAATTTCAACCGTTGTTTGAAAGCAACGAGCGAACCTCGGCTCTCCGGGCCGAAGCAGGGTACGGAGTTCGCCCCCGCGCTATTGGTAACGGTAGTGCTGTCCCGTATATTCGTCCACGCAGGACAAAAACATCTCCCGGCTGCGAAATTCGATGGGCCGGAAGCCCTCCGCCTCGTGAAAAGAGACGATGCGGTTCACAGTATCAACCCAGACGCGCCAGAGCGCAGCGTTTCTTGCGGTTTCCATAGGAGAACTCCCTTCTTTTTATTTGCAGCAGCACCCCGCAGTTCGCGGCCGCCGCCTTTGCCATACGCCTACCCGCACATGGACATCATCCCGCCCGCGTCAGTTCTATCCTATGCGATCCGACGGCACACTGGTGCCAGTCGTACGGCGCTGCCTTACACACACATTTCCCCGGCGGAATTCCCGCATACCGCCGTCATTCTATAAACGTTTTTCGAGGGTAAAAAGTTTCAATTCTTCTCTTAATTATTTTGCGCGGCCTGCTCCTTCAGCACCGTTATGGCCTCGTCCACATCCTTCAGCAGCTGCTGCCACGCATCCTCGTTCTCCACGTAATATTTCGGGCAGTCCTTGCCGGACACGTCGTAATGCCGCATAACGTCGGCCGTGGTCAGATCAAACGTGTCGCACAGCCACGCCGTCAGCTCCACCACCCGGTCATAGGTCACGGGGGAGAATTGCCCCGTCTCGTCGGGATGGCAAACCTCAATGGAGACTGTGTCCACGTTGCGGCTGTTGGAGGCATAGGCCCACTCCGTCAGGGGAATGCACTGAATCACCTCGCCCTCCAGACCCACGATGAAGTGGGCGCTGGCGTAGATGCCCTCCGTCCCGTCCTGCAAGCTCTCAAAATAGTTGCGGTTAGCCTCCGCGGAGGTGCCGGGGTTCCCCACGTAATGAATCACCACGCCCTTGATGCTTTCCAATTCCGTGCCGGGGCGGGACCAGGGGTTTTGGGTCAGCAGGTCCTCCGTCACATAGTCCGGCAGCTTCACGTTTTCCCCTGGCAGACCGCGGAAGAGCATCCGCCAGACGCAAAAGCCCCCGGCGGCGATCACAAGGACCGCCGCCAGACACAACGCGATGAAGCGGGGGTTCATGCGCCGTTTTTTCTCTTTGTAAGCCATGTTTTCAAGGCTCCTGCGTGTCGGCAGCAGGCTGATCGGCCACGATGATCGCAGTGGGGCCGTCGGCTCCGCCGATTATGCCCACGGAGGCGTCCGCTGTATCCTCATACTCCGGGCCTTCATATTTGTTGGGAATGAGCTCCGCCGTCCCATCATATGCGTAAGCATCCTTGGCCATTCCCGTGCTGCCTTCCGAGTCGTTCATCTGTTGGTTGGTCGTCAGCGAGCCCGTGTCCACCCCCGCGTTTTCCAGCGCCGCAAGAAGGAACGTATCGTGCTTTGAGAACTGCAGATCAAACGAGGCGCTGTCATCCCTATAGGGGTAGGCTGGATCCGGCTTTACCCGGTAATAGAATGTCAGGCAATTGGAATATGTATTCGCATACCACGCATCTTGGTCAAGGGCGTCCGCGCCCAAATGCCCCGCGTCGATATCCTTTTCCAGTGCATCCAGGAGCGTCTGGGCGGTATCCGCATCAAAATTCAGCGTCTGGCCCCTGCCGCCCGGCTGAGCCGGGTAGAGGGTGATCTCCGCGGCGGTAAGACGATCCACATCGTTCAGGAACTGAGCGGACAGGTCCGCCCGCCGCACAACCGGATCGCTCATCAGAGCCGCCATCTGAGAAAGCACCGATCCATCTTCCAGCGCATCTCCGGATTCGTAGGTAAACCCATAATCCCGAGACAGCTTCTTCCCGTTTTTCAGGGTATAGTCCAGCCGCAGACCGGTGTAGCTAGAATTCTCCGAGTTCCAGTCGTTTTCCGGTTGTTCCTCCACCAGCGCCTGATGCAGGGAGAGAAAGCGCCCGATGGTCTCCGGATCGGTAATATTGCCGTTGATATAATTCACACCATAAATGTTAAAGTTCAGGCTTTGCACATCGTCCGTTCCGGGAACGTACTTCTCGATCCCCAAAAGGTCCACCGAGAAGCCCGCGCACACCAGAACCAGAACCGCCGCCAAAACCGCTCCGCCTTTCCAGCTCTGCTTCAGGACACGGAAGGACTTTTGCAGCAGCATCTCCGCCGCGAAATAGCCCACAAGCCCCAGCGCAACCATGCACACCGCCAGCCCGGGCACAGAGGCGGCTCCGCCGCCGTAGCCGCCAACCGCGTCCCGAAGGATGGTATACAGCAGCTGCCCGAAGCTGAGCGCGGCGCATACGCCCACGCCATAACGAAAGATGGGCCGCGCCCAGCCAATGGCTACGGTGTCGCCGGTGGCTTCGCTGCGGCGCCGTCTGTACACCAGCAGCGCCGCAGCCGTCAGCGCCGCGCCGGCCAGCGCATAGATGCCCACGGCGCCAAGGCTGCTGTAAAGTCCGCCCCAATCCGTGCCGCTCCAGTTGCCCAGTTTATCATAGATCCACGGATTCTGGAAAATTTTTGATAGCTTATAAACAGGCGTCAGCCAGACCACCGGCATCGGAATATCGGAATTGCTCCAGCCGTAAAAAAGCAGCTGACAAAGCGATTGGAACAGATAGGTCAGCCCATAAACCAGCACGTTGAGTACCCCATAAAACACCGGGATCGCCAGCATCTGCCCGGCAAACATGGCGCAGAAGACTGCAAACCCGTAAAAAAGCAGCATCTGCCCCGTGGCGGATAAAAACCAGACGCCGATCAGCCACATCTCCCGCACTCCGGCGGTTGCCCAGACAGCCATAGTCAGCAGCGCCGTGACGGTATGGACGGTAAGAAACACCGCCGCGCCGGATATGTAATGCGTCAGGAACAAGCCCTCTCTCCGGGCAGGCAGGGCGTGGGCAAAACTCACGGCACGGGCGTTGGTCAGATAGGAAAACAGCGCCATGGCAAACAGGCATCCGAAGGCCACGGACACAATAAGCGCTCCGCTGGAGGCCATGCCTGTCACCTCGTCTAGGGCGTTTGTGTGCAAAGTCGCCGGATCCATCCACTGGCAGTTGCGGCCAAACAGCTCCAAAAGCTGCACCGCCGGCATAGCCAGGAGCCAGGCCGCAGAGTACAACGCCCAAAGCGGCCAAAACCGGCTCAGATCGTTGCGGAACAAAGCAGGGCTGAACAGTCCTTTAAAGGACGATGTCTTTGACCGCATAGTCCGCACCTCCCAACTCGTAAATAAAAATTTCCTCCAGTGTCAGCGGCACGGCGTCCACCAGCAAGGGGCTGTACTGTGCCAGAAGCTCGGTGGCCTTCTGGGCATTCATGCGCAGGATGAGGGTGTGGATGCGGCCCAGCTTCGACGCGTGGAGGGCGGGAATTTCCGGGGGCACCTCCGTCATCCCGTCGGGGAAGACAACCTGAAGCTTCACCATATTATCCTGGAGCTGCGCCAAAGACCGCTCCAAGAGCACCTTGCCGTGGTCCAGAATGCCCACCTGGTCGCATACGTCCTCCAGCTCCCGCAGATTGTGGCTGGAAACCAGCACCGTGGTGCCCCGCTCGGCAACGTCGTCCAGCACCAGGGACCAGACCTGCCGCCGCATCACCGGGTCCAGCCCGTCCACCGGTTCGTCCAGCATCAGGTATTCCGGCATGCAGCTCATAGTCAGCCAGAAAGCTGCCTGCTTCTGCATGCCTTTGGACAGATGCCGGATGGATTTTTTCGGGTCGATGGGAAACGCCGCCTCCAGCTTTTTGTAGCGCTCCATGGAAAAATTGGGGTAAATTCCCCGATAGAGCTTCATCATATCCTGTGTGCTGGACTGCAAAAAGTAGTACCAGTCGTCCGGAATGGAGTTGACCCGCGCCTTCAGGGCCGGATTCTCCCAAACGGATTCTCCATCGATGGTCATTGTGCCGCTCTCGGTCTTGTACACGCCGTTCAGACACCGCAGAAGCGTGGATTTGCCCGCGCCGTTGGGACCAACCAGACCATATACCGCCCCCTTCGGCACCGTCAGCGTTACGCCGTTCAGCGCCGCGAAGCCGTCAAACCTTTTTACCGCGCCTCGAACCTCGATCATATCATCTCTCCCTCTTTCAGCAGCGCTGCCAGATCCGCCTGCGTGACGCCCAGCACCCGCAGCTCCCGCAGAAGCTCCCTCACCTTGTCTTTCAGCAGCTCGCGCCGTGCTGCGTCCGCGTCTCCCCGGTCGCTGGCAAAGCTGCCCTTGCCCGGTACGGAGTAAATGTATCCCTCCGCCTCCATGTCGTTATAAGCCCGCTGGATCGTATTTGGGTTGATGCTGAGCTGGGTAGCCAATGCGCGTACCGACGGCAGTCTTTCTCCCGCCGCCATCGCGCCGGTGACGATCAGTTTTCGCAGTTCGTCCTTGATCTGCTCGTAGATGGGCCGCGAATCCCGATAATTCAGGCTGATCATCTCTCCACCTCCGTTTGTCCGCCGTCAGGCGAACTGTATTATCCGTATTAGTACAGTTAGATTAGCATGGTTTTTGACGCCTGTCAAGCGGCAAAAGAAATTCTTAACGCCGCCGCGCAATTACTGCCACATCTTTTTGCCGCCAGTGAGATCGGAAAATGACGCGGACAGTCCGACGCCTATTAAAGGAATTTCTGTGCAGGATGGCGCAAAATATACATCCGTCAATTTGACTGCCCTGAGAAATCTTTGTCCGTATGTTCGTTTCTTATGGCGTTTTTGTTTGAAAGAAACAGGAAAAAGTGAAAATTTTCTTTACAATTGGGAATCCTTATGATATAGTGACTAAGCACGCAAACCTGCGGCGCCCCAGCGCTTCGTTTCGCGGCTCTCACCGGCCCGATGCGCAGTCCTGCGGGTAATTTTTAAAAAGGTGGATACAATTATGTTGCGCAAAGAACAAAAGACCGCTATTATCGACGCCAACCGCACCCACGCCACGGACACCGGCTCTCCCGAGGTCCAGATCGCCATTTTGACCCAGCGGATCAACGTGCTCACCGAGCACATGAAGGCGAACCCTCAGGACAAGCACTCCAACCGCGGCCTCATTATGATGGTCGGTAAGCGCCGCAACCTGCTGGACTACCTCCAGAAGAAGGACATCGAGCGTTACCGCGCCCTGATCGCAAAGCTCGGCATCCGTAAGTAAGTTGAAACGTGGGCGGTGTAGTTTTTTCTGCACCGCCCCCTTTTCATAGATTTTACGCCGCCAAAAATGCCTTTAGCAGTTGAAAATGCGCCCCCACATATATCAAACAGCTTGCCCGCAAAGAAGGCGGGCAGCGAAGCAAGTGAGCTTGCGAGGACGCGTTTTCAAGTGCTAAATGGCCGGCATGGCGTAAAAAATCCATTCTAAAAAGGAGAAGCAACATGTCAACCATTATTAACAAGCGCCAATATCCCAACTACCATAAGTACGAGATGGAGCTGGCGGGCCGCCCCCTCACGCTGGAGGTAGGCAAGCTGGCGGAGCTGGCCAACGCCGCCGTCATGGTGGGTTACGGCGACACCCGTGTGCTGGTGTGCGCCACCGCCTCCGCCCGTCCCCGGGACGGGATCGATTTCTTCCCCCTGAGCGTGGACTTTGAGGAGAAGATGTACTCCGTGGGCCGCATCCCGGGCTCCTTTAACCGCCGCGAGGGCCGTCCCGGTGAAAAGGGCGTTTTGACCTCCCGCGTCATCGACCGGCCCATCCGCCCCCTGTTCCCCTATGACTTCCGCAACGACGTCTCCATCATGGCCACCGTCATGAGCGTGGACCACGACTGCTCCCCCGAGATTGCGGCCCTGATCGGCACCTCCGCCGCCCTTGCCATCTCCGACATTCCCTGGAACGGCCCTGTGGCCGCGCTGAAGGTGGGCCTTGTGAACGGCAAGCTGGTCTTCAACCCCACCGCCGAGCAGCGCAAGGTCTCCGATCTGGACGTGACCGTGGTCTCCACCGGCAAAAAAGTCGTCATGATCGAAGCCGGCGCCAACGAGGTGAACAACGACACCATGTACGAGGCCATCCGGCAGGCTCACGAGGAAAACCAGAAGCAGATTGCCCTGATCAACCGGATGGTCAGTGAGATCGGCAAGCCCAAATTCGATTATCCCCACGCCGATTTCAATCAGGAGCTGTTCGACAAGATTGTGGCGGCCACCACGGACGACGCGAAAGCCGCCCTGGATACCGACGACAAGAATGTCCGGGAGAGCCGCTGGAACCAGCTCATCGAAAAGTGGCACGAGCTGTTCCTTGCGGACTATCCCAACATGGACCAGTACCTGGAAGAAATCACCTACAAGTTCCAAAAGAAGATCGTCAAGGCCTGGCTGCTGGAAGGCCACCGTGTGGATGGCCGCCAGAAGAACGAAATCCGCCCTCTCTCCGCCGAAGTGGGCGTACTGCCCCGGGTCCACGGCTCCGACCTGTTTACCCGCGGCCAGACGCAGGTCCTCTCCGTGTGCACGCTGGATACCCTCTCCGCCAATCAGAAGCTGGACACCATCTGGGAGGAGACGGAAAAGCGCTATATGCACCACTATAACTTCCCCGGCTACTCCGTCGGCGAGGCCAAGCCCGCCCGTTCCCCCGGCCGCCGCGAGATCGGCCACGGCGCTCTCGCCGAGCGGGCGCTGGTGCCGGTGCTGCCCTCCGTGGAGGAATTCCCCTATGCCATCCGCGTGGTAAGCGAAGTGGTTTCCTCCAACGGCTCCACCTCTCAGGGCTCCATCTGCGGCTCCACCCTCGCCCTGATGGACGCGGGCGTGCCCATCAAAGCCCCTGTGGCGGGCATTTCCTGCGGCCTCATTCAGGACGACAACGGCGGCTTTACCACGTTCATCGACATTCAGGGCGTGGAGGATTTCCACGGCGAAATGGATTTCAAGGTGGCCGGTACCAAGAAGGGCATCACCGCCATTCAGATGGACCTGAAAAACGACGGCCTCACCATGGAGATCATCAAAAACGCGCTGGACACCACCTATGACGCCCGCTGCGAGATCCTCGACCAGATCATGCTGCCCTGCATTGCCGCCCCCCGCGGCGAGGTCTCGAAGTATGCGCCCAAGATGATCACCATGCACATTGACCCCGACCGCATTCGCGAGGTCATCGGCAAGGGCGGCTCCGTCATCCAGAAGATCGTGGCCGACACCGGCGCGAAGGTGGACATCAACGACGACGGCTCCATCTTCATTGCCGCCGCGGACGCCTCCGCCTGCGACGCCGCCAAGAAGTGCATCGACGATATCGTCTTCGTCCCCGAGGTTGGCAAGCTGTACTACGGCCGCGTGGTACGGATGATGACCTTTGGCGTGTTCATTGAAATCGCCCCCGGCAAGGACGGCCTGTGCCACATCTCAAAGCTGTCCGACCACCGCATTGAAAAGGTGGAGGACGCCTGCAAGGTGGGCGACATGATGTGGGTCAAGTTCATGGAGATTGACGAGAAGGGCCGTTGGAACCTCTCTCACAAGGACGCCATGAAGGAAATTGAGGCCAAGAAGGCCAATGGCGAGCCCATTCAGTAATCCTCTTTGATTTTGCCTGAAATACGGGGCGGGGCCTGCGCCCCGCCCCGTCGTTTTGCGACGGGGCGGCGCCAACCGCCCGCGCCGTCTCACAGAAAGGAGCCAGACATGGATACCATTGCCGCCGTCGCCACGGGGAAAGTCCCCACCGCCATCGGCGTCATCCGAATTTCCGGTCCGGAGACCGACGCGGTATTGGACCGGGTCTTCCGCCCAAATTGCAAAAAAAAGTTTGCCGCGCTGGAGCCCCGCAAACTTTTTTTAGGCGGCCTGCTGGACCCGCAGGGCCGCGTTCTGGACAGCGGCATGGCCGTCCGCTTTCCCGGCCCCGCCAGCTATACCGGCGAAGACAGCGCCGAACTGCACTGCCACGGCTCGCCCATGGCCATGGGCGAAATTCTCTCAGCCCTGTTTGCCGCCGGAGCGCGGCAGGCAAAGGCCGGAGAGTTTACAAAGCGGGCGTTTCTGAACGGCAAGCTGGATCTGACCCAGGCGGAAGCGGTGATCGATCTGATTGACGCGGAGACTCCCGCTGCCGCCCGGAATGCCGCCGCCCAGCTGGGCGGGGCGCTGGGCCGCACTGTCTCCGCCGTGTACGACAGCCTGACGGCGCTGGCCTCTCAGTTCTACGCCGTGGTGGACTATCCCGACGAGGACATCGAGGATTTAAAACTCGCCGAAATTCAAGCCGCCCTCCGTCAGGCGGACGAGGCTCTTACCCGACTGCTGGCCACCTGCGGCCGGGGCCGCCTTTTAAAATCCGGCGTCCGAACCGCGATCATCGGCCGACCCAACGTCGGGAAGTCCTCTCTGCTGAACGCCCTGGCAGGGTATGATCGATGCCTCGTCACCGATATCCCCGGAACCACCCGGGATACGGTGGAGGAATCCGTGCTCTGCGGCGGGGTTTTGCTGCGGCTCATCGACACCGCGGGTATCCGTGAAACGGAGGACACGGTGGAAAAGTTGGGCGTGGAGCGGTCCAAGGCCGCTTTGGAGACCGCCGATCTGGTGCTGGCGGTGCTGGACGGGTCCCAGACGCCCACCGCCGAGGACCTGGATGCGCTGACGCTGGCCTCTTGCAGCAGGCGATGGATCTTAGTGCGCTCCAAGTCCGATTTGGATGCTGCCGAACCAGTCTGCGCCGCCTCTTTTCAGGTCGGGCAGAGCCAGTTTCCGCCCGCCGCCGACGTCTCTGTCTCCGCCGTCACCGGCGAAGGACTGGACGCGCTGGAGCGGGCGGTGGCAGGGCTGTTTTCTTTTGAGGACGGCGCAAGCGGCGAGCTTTTGACCGACCCCCGGCAGACGGACGCCGTCTCCCGCGCTCGGGATGCTGTCCGGCGGGGGCTGGAAGCGCTGGAGTCCGGCCTCACTCCCGACGTGATTCTCACCGACACGGAAGAGGCCATGAACGCTCTGGGCGAGCTGACGGGACGCACCGCCCGGGAGGATATCGTGTCTGCCATCTTCTCCCGGTTCTGCGTGGGAAAATGATGGGGCAGTCTGTTGCCCGCGTTTGTCGGGCCGCCATTATCTAATAT
>JAEWYA010000104.1 GCA_023395775.1 Bacillota bacterium | reverse complement strand
GGGTAGCCCGCCAGCGGGCCGTGGACGCAGCTTTCCCGCAGGCCCTTTTCAACGGCGGGGAAGAAATTCTTCGGTACGGAGCCGCCGAATACGTTCTCCGCAAAGATCATACTCTCGCTCTCGAACTGGGGCTCGAACTCGATCCACACATCGCCGAACTGGCCGTGTCCGCCGGACTGCTTTTTGTGGCGGCCCTGAACCTTGACCTTTTTGCGGATTTTCTCCCGGTATGCCACCCGGACGGGAGAGAACACGGCCTCCACGCCAAAGCGGGACTGGAGCTTGGACTTCAGGACGTCCAGCTGAATGTCGCCGGTGCCGGAGAGAACCAGCTGGTGGGTCTCGGCGTTGTTCGCCAGAGAGAAAGTGAGGTCCTCCTCGCCCAGCTTTGCAAGTCCGCCGGCAACTTTGTCGTCCTGGCCCCGGGTCTTGGGGGCGATGGCCTGCGCGTAGCAGGGTCTGGGGAACGGAATGCCGGTGAGATTCACCACGCTCTTTGCGGAGCACAGGGTGTCGCCGGTCTTCAGCTTGTCCATCTTGGCCGCCGCCGCAATGTCGCCGCAGCAGACCTCTTTGACCTCAACGGCTTTCTTGCCTTTCATGGTATACAGATGGCCCAGCTTCATAGCCTCTCCGGTGCGGGCGTTGGTCAGTGTCATATCCGCCGTGACCTTGCCGGAAATCACCTTGAAGTAGGAAAAACGGCCATACTGGTCGGAGGTGGTCTTAAATACAAACGCATAGGGATTGCCGTCCTCAGTCAATTCGATTTCCACCGGCTGGCCGTCTGCGTCGGTACCCTTGCGGTTGGGGATCTCCACCGGGTTGGGGAACAGCTTCACACAGGTATCCAGCACGGTCTGGGTGCCGATGCCGGTAAAGGCGCTGCCGCACATGACCGGGCAGAGAATCAGATCCCGCACGCCGGCGTGGAGACCTTCCAGCAATTCCTTCTCAGTGAAGGGCTCGCCGTTGAAGAACTTCTCCATCTTTTCCTCGCTGGTCTCGGCCACGGACTCGCACAGCTGCTGATAGAAGTTTTCGACCACCTCCATTTTGTCGGCGGGGATGGGAACCTCTTCCCGGCGTCCGTTGGGCTTGAGCTCATAGGCCTTCTTGTAGATGACATCGATTAGCGCGCCGATCTTCTTGCTTTCGTCCCACATGGGCATCATGGTGGGGCAGACGGCCCGGCCAAACTTCTCCCGCAGGGATTCCCACGCGCCGTTGAAATCGCCGCCCTCCTCGTCGGTCTTGGAGATATAGATGGCCCGGGGCATGTTCCGCTCCTGCAAATATTTCCACGCCTTCTCGGTGCCCACGGAAATACCGCCCTTTGCGGAACAGACGATGATGCCGGCATCCGCCACGCGGAGAGCCTCCAGCACCTCGCCGGAAAAATCAAAATATCCCGGAGTGTCGATCACGTTGATCTTCACGCCCTTGAATTCGATGGGAGCAATGCTCAGGGAGATGGAAATTTTCCGCTTGATCTCCTCCGGATCATAATCGCAGGTGGTATTTCCATCGGTCACTTTACCGAGACGATCCGTGCCGCCGGTCAGATACAGCATAGACTCCACCAAAGAGGTCTTGCCGTTTCCGCCGTGGCCAAGTAAGCAGATATTGCGAATGTCCTTTGCAGTCATATGATTGTACTCCCTTCGATTTGTTGCTTGGGCGAGAAACCGGAAATGAAATCGCTCAATGTAGCTATTATACAATCATTTGGCGGTTAGCACAACGCCGGATTTGCAGGAGACGAAATTTTTGGTGGCCTGCACAAGAATGAAAGTAAAGAATTTACATTTCCGCCCCGCGACGCGCGAAAAACCACGGCCCAAGAGCAGGGCCGTGGTAATCGTTTTTCAGGTCAGGAGGCAAATTTCAGCTGGAACCGGGCGCCGGAATCGCCGGAGAAGACGATCAGTCCATCCTCCGGCAGCTTGGCGGAGGCGTCGCCCCACAGGTAGGAGGAGGCTGTGATCTTTCCCGTCCCGTCGTAAACATAAAAGCCCGCGTTTTTCGGCACGGCCACGGTCATGGTTTTTCCGGCGTCGCTGTCCCCCACCCTGAACCACCGGGCATAGCCGGTGGACTGGACCGTGGCGCAGGAGCGGCCGTGTTTAGTGGAAATATTCTTCAGGCTCCCCTCCGCCTGGTAGGGTGCGCCGCTGACCCACAGCAAGTCGCCGTCCACCGTGACGGAGCCCGCATCCCGGCCGATGGGCAGGTCGTAAGTGAGCTCCGTGGGGCTGACGATACGCTCTCCGCCGATGTAGCCGGGTACATATTTAACGTCCGCCGTGAGCGCGGAGGTCACCGCCGCCGATGCGGCAGCGTCCGACAGGGCCAGATACAGCTGCGAGGAGTACTTTTCGGCCAGAGGCACTGCGCTGGTGGACGCAAGAGCATCCCACGCCGCCTGCGTCTCGGCGGAAATTGGATTTTCCGGCATTTTCACCAGCAGATAGTCGCTGGTAGACACGACGCCCAGACCCGAAACAGGGGCGTAGCTCTGCTGATAGAAATATGTGGAGCCGTTGCTCTCCTTTACCAGCTTCACCGCCACGGAGTTGTCCTTGTCCCGGAAGGAACCGTCGCTGTAATAGGCCAGCGTCTGGTCGGGGATGCCGGACATACTCATCTGATGAAGCGTCAGCTTTCCGTCGGCTGTGACCGTGACCTTCATCTGCTGGGTGGTGGTACCGTAATACCCAGATTCCTGTGTCAGCTTCGCGGGCATGGACGCGGCGGTGGCAGCAGGGAGTGTGGGGGTAGTCTCATTCAGCGTCACGCCCCGGTCCTTCAGCGCGTCTACCAGCATCCGGGCGGCGGCCAGCTCATTATAGGTGGATAAGCCGCCGGAGGTAAGCACCGCCGCAGCCATGTGGTATTCCGGCAGCACCAGCAGCGCCGCGTGATAGCGCAGGGTGTCCCCGCCCTTGACCAGGCACTGAATGCCGTTTTGCGCAAAGGGCGCAAACTGCACCGCGTCCCAGCCAAGACCGTAACTCACCATGCCCAGCGGTTCGTCGGGCCAGATACCCCGGCCATACTCCGGCGCGGCCATGGAGGCGGTAGAAGTTTGGGAGAGGAGGGATGTGCCGGTGAGGGCTCCGCCGAAGGCCGCCAGATCTTCCGCGGTGGCGTAAATGCCTCCGGTGCCGACGATACCCAACGTATCCCTCGGCAGCACCCGCTGTGCCGCATCGGCAGTACAGGTGACGGCGAGCGCTCCCGCCATCTCGTCCCCGGGAGCGTAGGTATTTTTTAGTCCCGCCGGGGTAAGAAGAGCGGAGCGGATATATTCCATGAAGTCCTTGCGGCTGACGGCCTCTACCACCAACTGCGCCAGGGTGAACCCGTCGTTGCAGTAGGCGGAAAACGCGCCTGGGTCGGCCTTCAGCTTCTGGGTGGACAGCCGCTTCAAAAGACCGTTGGTGGCCTGTTGGTCCGCATCGTTGAAGAGAAATGCATTGGTGGAGGAGGTCCCCATCAGTCCGGAGGAGTGGTTCAGCAGCATCCTCACGGTGATTTTCGTATAGCGGGGGTCGGCAATTTTGAAGTCCTTGAGGTAGGTGGTCACAGGAGAATCCAAATTGATTTTCCCGCTCTCTACCAGCTTCATCACGGCGGCGGTGGTATACATCTTACTGACGGAGCCGATGCCGTACAGCGTACCGCCCAAAATTCCCAACTGCTCCAAATGCCCTGCGTCCTTTTTAGAGGCAGGAAGATTACTGTTTTGTTGAGAGAGGGTGAACGTCCCGTCCTCCCAGAGTGCCCAAGAAGCGCTGAGCGCGTTTCCGTACTGCATGGCGTAGCCCACCGCCGTCTCGGCGGCCTTCTGACGCTCCACAGAGGCAGGTGCGCGCTTCGTCTCCGCCGCCGCTGGGAGGGCAAGACTCACCGCCATGGTCAGCGCCAGAGCCAGCGCCGCCAGCCGCTTATTCAAAATTCCGTTCATATTCCGTTCCTTTCCCGCCCCGCAGGGCGCGTGAGTTCCATAAGTCACGGCATACACCCTCCAGCGGGGGGAATGTCAAGCAATTTTTGCCGCTTCCGCAGCCGTATCGCCCAAAAAGCCAGAACGATGCCCACAGCGCCGCTGAACAAACAGAACAGCAGCATGGCGTCCACGCCGCCCCGGTCAATGATTCCTCCGGCGATCAGATTGCCGATCACACCGCTGAGACCGTTGGTTGCCACCATTTTCAGGGACTGGCCCTGCAC
>JAEWYA010000058.1 GCA_023395775.1 Bacillota bacterium | reverse complement strand
CGGTACAGGCTGTCCAGATTTCGGTTCACCGCACGGAAGGCGGAGGTGGTTGTCGCGGAAAGGGCGTTGGTCTGCATCCCCGTCAGCACGTCGAACTCCGTGTTGGCGGTGCCTCCCGCAAACCCGGGGACCACCACATGGCCGGAGATGCAGTGGGCGCTCTGACGCGCGGCGTGGAGATTTTTAAGCGGCTCGTCCTCCGCCGAATACGTAAACATGGGCTGGTCTGTCAGGTCGGAGAACGCCTCATCCATCACCATAATCACGTTCACTGGCTTCCCCTGTCCGGTGGTCGCGGCGGCGTCATCCCAGCTCTCCGCCTCCGACCGGCTGTATCCGTCCGGCTTATCCACGGTGTAGGCGGTGAAGTGGTGAGTGAAGCAGTAGGGAAACCCCAGCTCGTTGAACACGGAGGGGACATAGTAGGCGTTGGACACCGGGAAGGAGTTGTAGAGTCCGTTGGAGGCGTAGACCGTAAAGATCAGACCCACCAGCACGCACAGCGCAGCTGCGCCGCCTCCCAGCCGGACGGACCAGCCCCGGCCCGGCCTGTCAGGGAAAAGGGGTTTACAGCGCAAAAATATGCCCAGAACCATCAAAAAAACGCAGATTCCGATTACAATAGCGATCGTGGGCCAGGGGAAATGGATGTCGTAGTCTCCCATGGCGCTGCCGGCTTCTTTCAACAGTCCCAGATCCCGGGGAAATACCGGCTCATCCCGAATCTCAATTTTGATGCGATTGGCAATGGAGAGAAACGCGCAGCACGTGCCTATCAAAGCGGCGGATGAGAATACGTTACCCAAAAGGCAGGTAAGAGCCAGAATCAGAAGCCCGATGGGCAGGGCGTTGAGGACAATGAGCAGCGGCTGCGCCCGGAAAAGCGAGAGAATGGAGCGCAGGCTGTTCGGCTGTATCCACAGGCACAGCAGTGTGTAAAACCCCGTCAGCAGCACTGCCGCCAGCAGCGTCAGCGGCAGATTCAGCCGATAAACAGGGACGGACTTTGTATGTTTTTTCATGTTCACAAGAAAAATCCTTTCCGCGCAGAATCAGAATTACCTCTCTATTATAATGACTCTTCTGAAAAAAGCAAGGCGGGTCGGATGCTCCCGCAGCATACATCCGACCCGCTCCTCGCTATAAAAGGGCTGCCCGCCCCGTAATGGGCATCGGCATCAGAAATGGAATCTTCTCCGAACCTCTTCCCGAAGTGACGGCACCCGCCGTATCACCAGCAGCGGGATACAAAGGCCCACGCAGCTGGCCAGTACGACCAGGGACCAGACCGGCGACCATTCGCCGTAAAAGTACAGGTCGCCGCAGGCCTCCACCCCCGCGCAGAACACGCCCACGGCGGTAAGACTCAGCGTCACGGTGGTCAGCACGGAGTGTCCCCGCCTGAGGAGCCAGCCCAGAGCGCAGACTACCGCCGCAGCCAGGATCAGGACCGGTACCGCGAGACCGCGGAACCAAGCCCACCCATCCATCGCCAGGGCAATCAAGGCAACGTACACCGCCACCGCGCCCACATCGACGGTAAGCCGTATCCAGATAGGCACCCAGCGATTGACCAACAGCGGCAGAACGAACCAGATCCACAGCATCACCGCCGCGCCCACTACGAACAAATACCAATCATACTGAGGCTTCAGCGTTAGATTCAAAAGGGCGCAGCACACGCTCACCGACGCCAGCATGGACGTGATCAGCAGCGCTGCGGCCTTTCGCGTCACCGGAGCCACCTCTGCCCGTCGGGTTGGGAAAAAGGACGGCTGGTTCTCCGCCGGATGAGCAGCGGGGTCGTTCACCGCTGTACCGCACAGGGGGCAGGTTTTCACGGCGGAGTCCAGCTCCACGCCGCAGTGTACGCAATAAGGCATCCTCTAGGTCCTCCTTCCTGTATCGGTCCGGTTGCTCTCAACGCGGACGGGAAGTCCTTCCCGCACCAAAAAGCGGAAAAGCTCCCGCTCTGTATCCGCGTCCTCCTGAGTCCCCGCCACGGTGATCTCCATGATGTTGCCATAGCTGATGGAGGCCACGTGGGGCCGGGGGACGGTGGCCTGACCCAGCACTACCTCCATGTGGCGGATATGAGGGCGCATGGCCTCCGGCACGGTAAACGCGCCGGGATTTGTAAATGTGGCGGAGAAGGGGCGCACGCCCCGGGTCCGGTAATTGTGGGCCACGATAGGGTTTTTCAGCACCCGCGGAATCAATTGCAGCGCCGGGTTGGACTGATACCGGACGTTCAGGGTGATCTGCGAGCGCATCTCCTGAGGTACGGTGTGTAGCCTCATATAGTGGTGTACCTGCGCTGCCACCTCCCCAAAGCTGTATGTTCCCAGCGCCGGGTCAAAACCCGGCTGGACGGTGACAAGAAAATTCCGAAGGGTCTCCGACGGGAAATAGGGCCGCAGGTTCACCGGTACTGCCAGCGTGACCGGCCGCATCCGGTGATAGTTCTCTCCGCGCTGCTTTTCCGCCAGCACCCACAAAAGCGCCGCCGCCAGGTACTCCGTGACCGACACCTGATAGCTCCGGGCCTTTTCCCGAAGCTTGTCCACCGGCAGGAAGCCCATGGTGACATGGAAGGTGTAAAACGGCTCTGCCTTACCCCGGTTGGAATAGGCGCGCTTCACCAGAGGCAGTCTCCGGGCGGCGGGTCCGACATAGCGTGCATAGGCGTCCTCCAGCTCCTCCCGCCGGGGCGGCTCGCTCAGGTCCAGCACACCTTCTCCGGACGGGACGGCCACGCCGGTTTGGCGCAGGTATTCCGCCAGCAGGGTCCGGAAAAACGTCAGCGCCCCCACGCCGGCCGCCAGAGCGTGAAACGCCTCGAAGGAGATGCGGTTTTGATAGTAATAAAATCGGACCAGCCACCCCGCGTCCTCATGAAACCGAACAGGCTGGCAGGGGTCGGCCACATCCGGTTTCAAAAAAGGTCCCGGAGCGGTGTTGGGCTCAAAGTAATACCAGAAAAGGCCCCGCCGGATGCGCATGGCAAAGCCGGGGAACCGGGGCATCACGGCGTCGACGGCATTTTGCAGGGCGGCGGGGGACACCGGCTCCGTCATCACGGCGGAGAAGCGGTACACGGCGGAATACTCCTCCCGCTGAATGGCGGAGTAGAGCACGCCCGCATTGTCCAGCTTGTACCACTGCTTCTTTTTTGCCACGGCGGCGTCTCCCCTCTTATTTGATATCATACCATGTCCGCGAAGCGCACATGGTATGGCACTTTTCGGCTGCCGCTTCAGCGGCGAAACAAATGGCATAAATCAAGTATAGCCACTTTACTCCTATTGTATCATGCGCGGACGCCCGCCGCAAGGGGACGGGCGTCGTAAAACGAACCGGGAGCTCTTCCGGCACAGAAAAGGGCTGCCGGTAAGGTATATAGAGACATAATGAATGCGGCAGGATCCCGCCATTTCCGAAAAGGGAATGGCGGGATCCTGCTTTAAAGAACTGTTTGAAGGGCTGCAGGGCTTCTGCCCGAAACACGGCTTGCCTCATCACCGCCGCCTTGTTCGCCCCGGCGCTGTGCCGTCAGCATGGCGCCGATGGCGCCTGCATAGCGGGCATCCGGATGACGGAGGATCGTACGCTGAATTTTCCGGCCCAGCGTTTCGACAAAAAAGTCGTTCTGCGCAAGCCCGCCCGTGAGGATGACCCGCTGGGCGACCGTGCGCTTGGCGCACATTCCGGCCACCTTCGCCGCCACGGAATCCACGATTCCGGCGGCGATGTCCTCCCGCCGGTTGCCCGCGCCAATCAGATTGATGACCTCGGACTCGGCAAACACGGTGCACAGCGAACTGATGGAGAGGACCGTTCCGGAAGAGGCCAGAGAAAACAGCTCGTCCAACTCCACATTCAGCCGGTTTGCCATCACTTCAACGAACTTTCCGGTACCCGCGGCACATTTGTCGTTCATCAAAAAATCAGCTACCGCGCCGTTTTCCATACAGATGATTTTGGTATCCTGCCCGCCCACGTCGATCACGGTGCAGTCCCCCCGGGCAAGACGGCTTCCGCCCCGGCCGTGGCAGGTGATCTCCGTGATCACGTCGTCGGCATACTCCACCGCCTGACGACCATAGCCCGTGGAGGCCACGCGCACATGCGTCTTGTCCGCCACGTCGATCTCCTCGTCTCCCAGCCGCTGTTCGATCAGACGCGCCGTCTCCCGGCTGCTCCAGCCGGTGGGCATGGAGAACCGCCAGGCGGCCCCCTCCCCCTGCACATAGACCTTGGCGGCGGTGGAGCCGATATCAATTCCGATATAATGCTTCAGCAGTTCACATCCCGGCGCGCATTAAACTCCTGCTCTACCTGCTCCACAGACTTGTAGATGCAGGAATGGTCCGCAAGGTATGTGCGCACCCTTTCTATCTCGTTTTCCGAAACCATCAGCGACACGCCGCAGCAGACGCTGGCTTGCCGGGGGGTGGGGGAGATTGTCGTGGAGAACCCCGCCTGGCGCAGCGTGCCATGCAGCCGCACCGCTTGTTCATGGCTGTCAAAGAGTATGTAATAGGC
>JAEWYA010000056.1 GCA_023395775.1 Bacillota bacterium | reverse complement strand
GTGTGGAAAACCGCTTCAACATCGGTTCCGTCCACGGTGACCCCGGGGATGCCATAGGCCTTGGCCCGGATCGCAAGACGGTCGGTGTTGGTAATACGGTGAATCTCCGTGGAGACCCCGTAACAGTTGTTTTCAAGCAGGAAGACAATGGGCAGCTTCCATGTGGCCGCCATATTCAGCGTCTCGTGAAAGGTCCCTTGATTGGAAGCCCCGTCCCCAAAGAATGCCACAGTCACCGCGCCGTCGCCCTTGATCTTCGACGCCAGCGCACTGCCCGCCGCCAGCGGGATCCCCGCGCCCACGATGCCGTTGGCCCCAAGAATCCCCAGGTTTACGTCCACAATATGCATGGACCCGCCCCGGCCCCGGCAGTAGCCGGTCTCCTTGCCGAACAGCTCCGCCATAGAACGGTCCACACTGGCTCCTTTCGCCAGGCAGTGCCCGTGTCCGCGGTGGGTGGATGTGATATAGTCCGTATCCTTCAGCGCCAGACATGTACCCACGCCGCTGGCCTCCTGGCCCATGTACAGGTGAATATTGCCTGCCAGCTCGCTGCGGGTAAAGCACTCGGCGGCCTTCGTTTCGAAAGCCCTGATCAGCGCCATTCGCCGATAAGCCTCACGGTACCAGCCCGCTGTGCAGGCTGTTTCTTCCGTTTTCAATGAATAGCCCCTTTCTCACTCAATCCGCACGGAACATCGTATCCAGAATCTCATCCTTCCGAATTCCGCCGAACAGCTCCGCCAACGAGAAACGGTCCAGCACCGCCGCCACGTCTTCCCGCCGGAAAGCACAGCCCTTCAGTGCCTCTGTCAGCTCGTCCAGCGAGCAGACTGAAAGAAAGTCGCCGTAAAACACGATATCCGTGATACAGCCCTTCTCCACGGCAATCCTTGGTTCCAGCGTTCCGCTGTCAAACCGGCGTTTATCGGTGAAATCATATCTGGGGGAACGTCCGAAGTTCCACTCCCATGTGTCGTACTTGGTACGCTTTAATTCCTCCACGGCGGCCAGTTCCTCCTGCGTGAGGGAATCGGCTGTAAGACCACCGCCCGCGAGAGCGGTCTTCAAATAATTCCAGAAATCCGTCATGCTCATTTTCTCGGGCAGAAACTCCCGGATGTTCCCAATCCGGCTTTGGACAGATTTGGCGCCCTTGGACTGAAACTTTGCCGGATCCGCGTTCAGCGCCCCGGCGACCATACCGGGATTCGCGTCAAACAGCAGCGTCCCATGGTGGAGGATACGGCCCTTCATCAGACGCTGGGCAGTTCCGGAAACCTTACGCCCCTCCACCAATATATCATTCCGACCGGAGGCTTCTGCGTTCAGGCCCAAACCCTTCAGCGCCGCCACGACAGGCTTTGTGAACCGCTCCATGGCCAAGCGCTCGGCATTTCCGGCGTCGGTGATGAAGGAATAGTTCAGATTTCCAAGATCGTGATACACCGCGCCGCCGCCGGTGGTCCGGCGGACCACATGAATGTGGTGCTCCTCTACAAAGGCGCGGTTGATCTCCGCCTCGGCATTCTGGTTCTGGCCGATGACGATGGTATTGTCGTTCTGCCACAAAAGGAGATAATCCCCCACCGTTCTGCGGGCCAATACAGTCTCCTCAAACGCCAGATTGTAACAGGGATTCTGCGATCCTGTTTCCAGATAATTCGTCAGGTTGCTAATGGCACATCCACACTCCTTATCGCAGATTTGGTATGACCAACCGCCGGTTTTCGGTCTTATGGTATGTTGGTATTACCATCGAGATTACAATAACACCATACCATTCCGATCCGCCGTAGTCAAGCGCAGACATGCGGACTACATGCCAAACTTTTGCCTGTTTTATTGTTTAATTGCACAAAGTGTCGAATTTCACTTAATCCCGTTCTGGGAATTTCTCCGAAAACTCCTCCACAATGGCCAGGTGGAGAACCATTTCGCGTTTCGCGCGGACAGCATCCCGGTCCATAACAGCCTGATAGATGGCGCGATGAGAATCCTGAGTCCGCTGTTGATAATCCTGCAAACCGAAGAACCGCCGCCGCACGTCGGCGATCATGCTGTTCACCAGATGGATGGTCGCCGCCAGCATAACATTGTGACTGGCGACAGCCAGCGCGTCGTGGAACTCCACGTCGGTCATATAGTCATCCGGCGTGGCCTCCAGATGCTGAATCGCCTCATAGATGGCAGCCAGGTCATCCGCCGTGGCCCGCTGGCAAGCCAGCTCTACAATTGCCACCTCATTGATACGGCGAAACTCATTGAAATCCTTTTGAGTGTCGGACTGATTGGACACGCGGACAAAAGAAATCGCCTTTTGAATATAATCCGCATCCCGTACGACTACCTTCCGGTTCCCCCGGTTCTCTATCGCACCCAAAAACTCCAAAATGGCAAGGCATTCCCGCAGAGAGCCACGGCCCACACCCAGGGTCTCCGCCAAATCACGCTCCGAGGGCAACTCCTCTCCCACTTGAATATGGCCGCTGTCGATGGCGTCAATTAAGGCCTTCATGACAAGCTCCGGAATCTTTGGTGGTGCGTATTGAATCTTCTCCAGCTGCATAGCTGTGCCTCCCTTACTTGGTATTACCATATTACCATTGGCTATTTTAGCCGTCAATGAAACTGATTATAGAAAAAACAATGCTTTTTTTGGAATACTTGTCAAAAATCTGTTAAGAATCGATAAAAAGCGCCGTTCAAAGGAACGGCGCTTTCCAGTAGGCATTCATAGGTCGTCCGCGTCTGCGCGCCGCGCGGCATAAGCCATAGGGGCCAGCAGCGCCGCCACAATCAACACGGCGGTGAATACGGTAGAGGTTGAGGTCACCATGACTCCGGCAATCACCAGCAGACCCGCCGCCATCCAGACGCGGCTTGCAAGCAGGTGAACCGCCTTCCATGCAGCGTCGCTGTGCTCGATCGAGGAAAATCGCAGGGCGATTCGGGAATCCCTGGGACAGTCCCACATATGGCCGCCCAGCATCATCAAAAGAAGACCCAGCACACAGGGGCTAACAAAGGGCAGCGTCAGGTCGCCGCCGGAGGACTGTAAAATCATGCCGCTGCAAAAAAGAACGGATATGATGGGAAAGCCCCACCTGCCCACCAGCCGGACGGCAGGCTTTGGAATGGTCATGCGCTTCTGGTTCACCATAAGCTGCCCGTGGGCGATCAGGTCCATCAGGCACATAAACGCCGGCAGGCCAAAGGCCACCGCCCAGCGGGGAATAGAGTCGTCCTTGCCGTTGCTGCCGATCAGGCCGCTGGACACAATTTCCGGAATGTCGCTCCACAATCGCGCGCCCAGAATCATGGGCAAGGCGCAGGCGATCAGTGTCACGATCAGCAGCGCCAGGGCCTTCTCTTTGGAGACCTGTTTGCCGAAGAGCTTCGCGCCGGCAATCTCCGACTCCCGCTCCGCTGCCGTCTGTTGGTTTCTCCTCGCTCTTCGATTGCTCATAGTAAAAAAGGTTCCTCCTTCAAGGCCCCGCGGGCCACAAACTGCAACGGGTGCATCATATCACACCTCCGGCGGATTGTAAAGCGAGACTTCGACGCCCCGAGCCTGCCATTTTTAAATGGTAGCCGAACGCCCGTCTTTGGTCTTTTGGTCGATCCTCCATCGGCGCAAAGAATTGGAAAACGCAGGTCATCGTAAAACTCCGCTCAGCTTTTTAGAAAGGCCGTCTTTCCGTTCTCTTTTTCCGCCGTATCCGGGGCAGCCCCTTTCTTCCGCGCCGGTATCTGCGCCAGAA
>JAEWYA010000004.1 GCA_023395775.1 Bacillota bacterium | reverse complement strand
CCATAGTCTGGAGAGCCGAAAATTTTTCGGCCTGCCGTATTTCCTGCTGGGGCATTCCATGGGATCGTTTCTGGTCCGGACCTATCTGATCTGCTATCCCGGCACCGTGGACGGCGCGATCCTCATGGGGACCGGCCAGATGTCCCCGGCGCTGGTGGCGGGAGGCCGGGTGATCGCCGCCGCCGAGAGCCGCAGGGTGGGGGAGAAGAACTCCAGCCCAGTCATTCAAAAGCTGGCGTTCGAGACTTATAACAAAGCCTTTGCCCCCAACCGGACGGCGTTCGACTGGGTATCGTCCGATGACGCGGCGGCGGACGCCTACGTTGCCGACCCGTACTGTGGGGAGAATCCCAGTGTGGGATTGTTCCGGGAGATGCTGGGGGGCATCGCGTTCATCACAAGGCAGCGCAATGTGGAGCGGATGAACCGGAATACGCCGGTGCTGTTTGTCTCAGGCGGGGAAGACCCGGTGGGGGAGCGGGGAAAGGGCGTGCGGCGGGCGTATCAGAGCTTTCGCAGAGCGGGCGTCCGGGACCTTACCGTGAAGCTCTATCCCGGCGCGCGGCATGAAATTTTGAACGACGCCTGCCGGACGGAAGTCTATGGGGATCTGGCGGCCTGGCTGCTGGCCCGGCTGCCGATACCGGCGGAGGTGTAGGTTCAGGCCTTTCCCCGCAGCGCTTCCACGCTGTGGGTGACGGCGAGAAAGCGGAGGGAGCACACTAGGTCGGCAGTGAAAATCAGCAGCGCAAGGTATGTGACAATCGGAGGGATGCCGGCGATCAGCGCCTCCAGCGGCGGCTGGATGAACCAGAGCACCAGAGCGGTCAGACCGCCCCATGCCAGGGAAAAGAGGACGCATACCCGTCCCTGCAAATTGCCGCATATGCCGGAGTAGTCCCAGAATTTCACGCCCAGCAGAGACTCGCAGGCCCAGTGGTAGAAATACTCCACAAGGGTGGTGGCCGCGGCCCCCGCCACCGGGAGCCACAGCCCCTGCCGCATGGATGCGGGCAGAGCCAGCACCGCCATAACGCCCAGCCCGTACACTGGGCAAAGAGGCAGAAACAGCAGGCACCGCCGGACGGGATGCTCCTCGCCGGTGGTACGGTGGGCGTAAGCCCGCTCCAGAAAACAGCCGGCCAGGCTGTAAAACACGAAGATCCAGAACCAATACGCCACTTGAAAACCCTCCGTCTGTTTTTTTCAGTTTGTCCGGCGGCGGCGAAATCATGCGGCGAAGCACAGAAAAATTATCCGGTGAGGAGGAACGGTATGGACGATTGGCAGGAGCTGCGGCGGGAGTGCCTGGAGTGCCGGGGATGCGGTCTGGCGGAAAAGCGCATCCATGTGGTATTCGGGGACGGCTGCGAGACGGCGGAGGTGCTGCTTGTGGGCGAGGGGCCCGGTCAGAGCGAGGATGAGCAGGGCGTTCCCTTTGTGGGCAGAGCGGGTCAGCTGCTGGACGACATGCTGGAGATGATCGGACTGGACCGGACGAAGGTGTATATCGGAAACACGGTGAAGTGCCGCCCGCCTCAGAACCGGGACCCGTTGAATGTGGAGACGGCGGCCTGCCGCGGCTGGCTGGACCGGCAGATCAAGCTGCTGCACCCGAAAATTCTTGTGTGTCTGGGCCGCATCGCGGCAAAGGAACTCATCAAGGAGGATTTCCGCATCACCGCGGAGCATGGACAGTGGTTTGCACGGGACGGAATGCAGATGACGGCGCTCTATCATCCGTCCGCCCTCCTCCGGGACCCGATGAAGCGTCCGGAGACCTTTGAGGACCTGAAGGGCTTGCAGGCGAAAATCAGGGAGCTGTGTCCCAATACAAAGATCTAAGACGCCTAAAAAAGCAACAGACCCGGCGGACGCTTTGCGTCTGCCGGGACTGCCTTTTTTAAAAAGCTTATTCCATGGAGATGATATAGTAGTAAACGGGCTGTCCGCCGGAGAGCACCGCTACCTCCGCGTCGGGACAGGCTGCTTCAAACATACGGGCGGTTTTCTGCGCGTCCTCCTCGGACACATCCTCGCCGAAGTAGACGGAGATAAAGGAACTCTCCCGCTTTTTCGCGTCCTGAGCCAGCTTCTCCGCCAGCGCGTCGATGGACCCGTCGGTGCCGAACAACTTGCCCTCTTCCAATGCCAGATAGTCCCCAGCCTTGATGTCAAACCCGTCGAAATCGGAATCCCTGGCGGCATAAGTGATCTGGGCGGTGGTGACGGAAGAGAGCGCGCCGGTCATGGCGTCGGTGATGGTCTGTGCGTCCGGGGCCTCAAAGTCCACGTTCATCATGGCGGTGACGCCCTGAGGGACGGTTTTGGTGGGGATGACCACCACGTTTTTTTCCGTCAGCGCGGCGCACTGCTGGGCGGCCATGATAATGTTGCCGTTGTTGGGCAGGACGAACACGGTCTCGGCGGGGATGGCGTCCACACCGTCCAGAATGCTCTCAGTGGAGGGATTCATGGTCTGCCCGCCGGAGACCACTCCGTCGGCGCCCAGATCCTTGAACAAGGCCTCCAGCCCGGCTCCGGCGCAGACCGCCAAAAAGCCGTATTTCTTCTCCGGTGCGGCGACCTTATGGACGGATTCCTGAGCGGGCGTGGATTCCAGCTCCGATTCCACCGCGTCCAGATCATCCGTACTCTGCGCCTTTTTCCCGGCGGCCAGGGCGTCTGCCTGCGTGCGCATATTCTCAATTTTTGCCAGCTCCAGAGTGCCGTATTTCTGGGACTCCGTCAGAGCGCTGCCGGGATTATTGGTGTGGACGTGAACCTTGAAGGCCTCGTCGTCCTCCCCAATCACCAAGCTGTCTCCGATGCTGTTCAAGTATGCACGCAGCGGTTCCAGTGAGATGTCCCGGGGCGTCTTGCGCACGATGAACACCGTGTCGAAGGCGAAAGTGATCTCCTCGGTGGAGAAGACATTGAAATCAGCCTTCTCCTTCTCCGGGGCGCCGCCCTCCGCAATCTCGGGCATGGCCTCGCCGCGAAGCTCCGCCAGCATCCCGTCGAGGATCAGCAGGTATCCTTTGCCGCCTGCGTCCACCACGCCGGCCTTTTTCAGCACCGGATTCATGTCGGTGGTCTGGGCCAGGGTCTCGTAACCGGCGCGGATGGCGGCTTCCAGCATGGACTCCATGTCCATCCCCGCCGCCGCCGCGTCCACGGCCCGCTTGGCGGTGAGACGTGAGACGGTGAGAACCGTGCCCTCCGCGGGCTTCATCACCGCCTTATAGGCGGCGGAGACGCCCTCCTGCATGGCGGCGGCAAAGGCGGCGGCATCCGCTGTCTCCCGACCCTTCAGCCCCTTGGAAAGCCCCCGGAACAGCAGAGACAAAATAACGCCGGAGTTGCCTCTTGCGCCCCGCAGCAGGGCGGAGGCGGTGACTGCAGCGGCGCGGTCGATGCTCTCCGGCTCGCACTTGCGCAGCTCGGTGACGGCGGTGCCGATGGTCATGCTCATATTCGTACCGGTATCCCCGTCGGGGACGGGGAACACGTTTAGGTCGTTGATCGCCTGTTTCTGGGCCGTGACTGAGGCGGCCCCGTGCAGCACCATCCGTTTAAAGAGAGTGCCGCTGATCTTTTCGTTCATCTGTTTTGAGACCTCCCTCGGCTTACAGGGTCATGGAGTCGACGCACACGTCGACCGCCCTGACCTCCACACCGGTGTTTTTGGTTACCATATACCGTACCTCATTCATAATGGAGCTGCACACCGCGGGGAGGTTAACGCCGTTTTCAACGATGATATGAAGCTCGACGGAGATGGTGCCGTCGTCGTTGCTGGTAATGCTGACGCCCTTACTCATGGCCTCACGGCGCAGAAGGTGGACCAGGCCGTCCGTCATGGAGCGGTAAGCCATACCCTTGACGCCGAAGCAGTTTGTGGCGGCAATGCCGGTGATGTTGGAAAACACGGCGTTGCTGATGGTGACGGCGCCCTGCTCGGAATTCAATTGGATCATAAGCGCATCCTTTCCTTTCTTAGATCGGCCTGCCGGGAAAGCCCCCGACCCAAAATGTGCCGTTTCGCATAGTCAGGAAATTATTATACACGATTTTGCATCAAAGTACAAGGGCAACGCCGCACAATTCTGAGCGTCGGATTGCTCGGCGGAATTTTTTGTCAAATTGCCCAAAAAGGGACGCGGTAAGGTTTCCGGGCTGAACAGTAAAAAAGAAAGAGACAAACGGGCGGATTTCTTATTGAAAAAAGCGGCGCTTTGTCGTACAATTGCAAATACAGGTTATGCGGCCGTGAGGGCCGGAAGGGATTGGCTGGAGCTATGAGCACGGGCGCATTATATGTCGCGGCATGCTATGCCGCGTGGGGCGTTTTGCCCCTTTTTTGGAAGACGCTGGGGTCGGTAAACTCCGTATATGTGCTGGCATCACGCATTTTGTGGTCGCTGGTCATGACGATTGTTTTGCTGACCGTCCGGCGGGAGTGGGGCGGTGTCCGGGCTGTGCTCCGGGCCCGGCGGGAGTGGCTGCGGCTGGCTGTGGCCGGAGCGCTGGTCACCGTGAACTGGGGGATGTATATCTGGGCCGTCAACAGTTCCCACATCATCGACGCCAGTCTTGCCTATTATATGATGAATCCCATGTCGGTTTTGCTGGGAACGGTTCTGTTCCATGAAAAGCTGACGAGGCTTCAGTGGTTTGCCACTGCATTGACCGTGGCGGGCATCGTGATCGCTGCCGCCCGATTCGGAGTGTTTCCGTGGGTCGCGCTGGTGATCGGCGGGAGTTTCACGCTGTACAGCGCGGTGAAAAAGAAGGTCCGGACAAATGCCGACGTGTCCATTTTCTTTGAGACTGCCACCGTGGCGCCGCTGGCGCTGGCCTGGGCTGTTGCCGCGGAGATTGGAGGCATGGGGGCCGGGGGTGTGCTGCACGGAGCACAGTGGCTGCTGCTGCCGCTGAGCGGCGTGGTGACCACGATTCCGCTGATGCTGTTTGCCGTGGGCATCCGGACCACGTCCATGACCCTGTCTAGCGTGCTGATGTATATCAACCCCACGGCTCAACTGCTGCTGGGGGTGTTGGTATACCACGAGGAGTTTAACGCCACACACGGCATTCTATTCGGCTTTGTGTGGACGAGCCTTGTAATTTTCCTGATCTCTGACCGAATGAAGCAGAAAAAAGTGTCAAAGGAGAGCAAGCCATGCGTGTAATCACCGGCTCCGCGCGGGGCAGACGGCTCAAGGAGTTGGAGGGTATGGAGACCCGCCCCACTACCGACCGGGTGAAGGAGGGCCTTTTCAGCGCCCTTCAATTTGAGGTCGAAGGGCGAAGAGTACTGGACCTGTTTGCCGGAACCGGTCAACTGGGAATCGAAGCGCTGAGCCGCGGCGCGGCCGGCTGTGTCTTTGTGGACCGGCGGGCGGACGCTGTAAAGCTGATTCGGGAGAATTTGAAGATCACCGGACTGACCGACCGGGCGCGGGTTGTGGCCGGAGACTCCATGGAGTACCTGGGAGCTCTGCGGGAGAAGTTCGACCTGATTTTTTTGGACCCGCCCTACGCGGCGGGACTTCTGGAGCCGGCTTTGGCGAACATTGCCCGGTTTGACATTCTGGCCCCGCATGGTATAATTGCGGCGGAAGCGCCTGCGGAGAAGACTCTGCCGGCTTTGGAGGAGCCCTATCGGGTCAGCCGCATATACCGCTACGGAAAGATCGGACTGACGATTTACCGCAGGGTGGGAGACGAGGAAAACGAGGAGTCAGCCATATGAGAACAGCAGTCTGCTCCGGCAGCTTCGACCCCATCACGCTGGGGCATTTGGATATCATCCGGAGGACGGCGGCCTGCTTTGACCAGGTTTGGGTCTGCGTCAGTCCCAACGCAGAGAAACGGAATCAGATGTTTACCCCGGAACAAAAACTCCAGTTGGTAAAGGCCGCCGTGGCGGAATACGCAAACGTCCATGCGGAGCTGTGGCCGGGGCTGCTGGCGGATTACGCCGCGAACCACGGGGCCTGCGTCATTGTTCGGGGCGTTCGGAACGCAACCGACTGGGATGTGGAGCGGGAGCTTGCCAGGATCAACGAGGATCTGCACGCGGGACTGGAGACGATGCTCCTGCCCGCGGCGGCAGAATATGAGCATTTCAGCTCGTCCATGGTGCGGGAGATGATCCGCTATGGGCAACCGCTGGAGAAATATTTACCTGCGGCGGCAGTGGAGCTGGTACGGAAAATAAGAGAAGAGACGAACAGAGAGGAAGCGAGAAGCTGATGCCTAACAACGCAAATGATGTCAACCGCCTGATCGACATGATTTATGAGCAGATCGAAGACGCTAAATCCCCGGCATTGAAGCCCAATATGAGCATGGTGGACCGGGACGAGCTTCTGGATCTGCTGGATGAACTGCGCGCCCAGCTGCCTATTGAGATCAAGCGGGCGCAGGAACTGCTGGCGGCACGGGACAAATTCGTGGAGGACGCGAAGCGGGACGTGGAGCGTATCATGCGGCAGGCGGAGCTGGAGGCCAAGGCAAAGGTTTCCGACAGCGAGATTCTCAATGCCTCCCGACAGAAGGGCCAGTCCATCGTGAACAACGCGGAGGAGCGGTCAAAGCGGCTCTATCAGGTAGCGAACGAGTATGCCGAGGACGCCCTGGCCCGCACGGAGGAGGCCATACAGATGGCCTTGGATGAGGTAAAGCAGTCCCGCGTCCGCTTCCGCAGCGTCTCCGCAAACAAGATGCAGGAGCAGCGCCGCCGGGTGGACAATCCCGACCAGGGGAAGGATTCAACTTCTAATCAGGACGATTCCTGAAAAGTTTGTGAAAAATCACAATGAGAAAGTGAGAATTTCCTGACTATCCCCCATATCTGGTATTTTGGTTACATTATAGAAGTTTCCTAACACAAGACCTTGTGTTAGGAAACTTTTTTTACTTTATGTCAACGAATGCAACTGAATGGAACGTTTGTTTGAAAATACGGAATTTATGGGGAAAATCGTCAAAAATCAATGTTTTCCACAGTCAACAATTCGAAAAAAACATCTTGCAATTCCACCGTAATTTGATTATACTCAAACATGTGGGTGGGGAAAAGTGGTGATATTCGGTGACCAGTGGGTGAACGGTTCATCCCCAGCCCATAGAGTGGTGAAAGGGGATGGCGCTGATGACGGGAACCAATCAACACAATATCGACGCCAAGGGCCGTTTGGCAATCCCCGCCAAGCTGCGAGAGGAGCTGGGGGACGTGTTTTACGTCACCATCGGCCCCGATCCCTGTCTGACCATCTACTCCGACCAGAGCTGGGCCCGGCTGACCGAGAAATTCGACGCTCTTCCCTATTCCAAAGCCAGGGCGCTGCGCCCCCTGTTTTCAAATGCCGTCAAGTGCGAGCCGGACGGACAGGGCCGTATCCTGATTCCCCAGAAGCTGCGGGAGTATGCCCACTTGAAAAAGGACGTATCGGTGATCGGCGTCAGCTCCCGGGCGGAAATCTGGGACAGCGCCACCTGGCAGGCACAGGAGCAGCAGGAGCTGGAGAGCGGCAGCATGCTCTCCGCCATGGAAGAACTGGACTTCTGATATGGAATTCATTCATAAACCCGTGTTGCTCCGAGAGAGCATTGAAGCGCTGAACATCCGTCCCGACGGGATCTACGTGGACGGGACACTGGGCCGCGCAGGGCACTCAAAAGAGATTGCCCAGAGGCTGACTACCGGGCGGCTCATCTGCATCGACCGGGACGGGGCCGCCATCGACGCCGCAAAGGAACGTCTGGCGCCCTGGCTGGACCGCGTGACACTGGTCCGGGGAAACTTTTCGGAGCTTGCGGATATCCTGAAGGACTGCCAAGTTCCCGCCGTGGACGGATTGTTGTTTGATCTCGGCGTGTCGTCGCCTCAACTGGACGACGCCGCCAGAGGCTTTTCCTATATGCACGACGCGCCGCTGGACATGCGGATGGACACCTCCGCCTCCCTCACCGCCCGCGAGGTGGTGAACGGATGGAGCGAGGAGGAGCTGCGGCGCATCCTTTACGATTATGGCGAGGAGCGGTACGCCCCCGCCATTGTCCGGGCCATCCTCCGCGAAAGAGCGGACAAGCCCATTGAAACCACCCTGGAGCTGGTGGAGATCATCAAATCAGCCATGCCCTCCAAGGCTCTGCGGGAAAAACAGCATCCCGCAAAGCGAAGCTTTCAGGCTGTCCGCATCGCCGTCAACGGCGAGCTGGACGCGCTGGAGCCTATGGTAGAGGCGGCCACTGCGGCCCTGCGGCCCGGCGGACGGTTGGCGGTGATTACGTTTCATTCTCTGGAGGATCGCATGATCAAGCGGGCCATGCTGGCCCAGGCGCAGGGCTGCACCTGCCCGCCGGAGTTTCCGGTGTGCGTGTGCGGCAAAAAGCCGAAGCTGAAAATTCTGACACGCAAGCCTGTTGTTTCGGGTGAGGAGGAACTGGCGGAAAACCCACGCGCCCGAAGCGCAAAGCTCCGGGCAGCGGAGAAATGTGAATCATAATGCCGTAAACGGAGCGGAATGCGAAAGGAGCGGATGGTATGCGGCCCAGATTTGAGCAGATCTATACGCAGGGAACTCTGACACAAACGGAGATCTGGGTGGACCGGGAGACCGGCGTCCACTATCTGTTCCACCGCAACGGCAGCGCCGCGGGCGTGACGCCGCTCCTGGATCAGGACGGCAAACCGGTGATTCTCGAAAAGTAAAACAGCGGGAGCGGCGCCCCGGCGAGGTTGGGAGAGAGCCTTGCGAAAGCGCCCTGTGTGTGAAGTACGAAGGAAGAGGAGGGAGACGGCATGGCGGCTGCGGCAACGCGGGATATGCGCTATAACCGACGGAGCGCAACTTACGGAGATCTGGCTTACGATCTGGACCGGGAGCTGCGGGAGCGGCAGCTGTCCCACGCGGGCGAACTGCCCCGGCGGCGGGAAGAGACCGCGGCAGTTCCTCAGGTGCGTACCGTATCCCATGCACAGGTCCGGGAACGGCAACATATCTCCTTCTTCGCGGTGCTTGGCTTTTTGGCAGTGGCGGGTCTGGCGGTGATGACGCTGCTGTGCTATGTGCAGCTCACCGGCCTTTCCAACGACGTGGTGTCCTTGAACAAGGAAATGGCTCAGCTCAAGACGGAAAACGTGATCCTCACCGCCCAATACGCCCAGATGTTTGATCTGGACACGGTGAAAGAAGCGGCGGAGTCCGTCGGTATGGCCAAGCCCGGCAGCGGGCAGACCTATTACATGGACCTCAGCGACGGAGACAGCGCCGTGGTCTATCAAAAGAAGGAGGCGGGGCTGCTGCAACAGATTCTGGCCTCGCTAAACCACGGTGTTTACACGGTGGTGGAATATTTCGACTGAGACGCAATACAGTGAACAGAGGGAGTAAGAAGGAGAACCGCTCCTTCTTACTCCCTGAACCTTGTCGGGATTTGCGGGACGGCGGCGGCCGTTTGGAAAGTGGAGGATACAATGTCAAAGCCAAACAAGCGCAGAAAAAGCGATGCGGCCCGCTGGGCCAACCAGACCATTCGCAACCGGACGGTGCTGATGATGGGCCTTTTGGGTGTGGCGGTGTTTGCGGCGCTGCTGTTCAAGCTGTACAACCTGCAGATCGTCCGCCACGAGGAGCTGCAGGAAAAGGCTGTGGCGCAGCAGACACGCAGCGCGGTAGTCACCGCCTCCCGCGGTACGATTTTTGACAGAAACGGAGAGATTATGGCGGTTTCCGCCTCGGCGGAGACGGTGTGCATTTCTCCCTATGAAATTGAAAACAACAAGGAGACCCAGGACAAGGAATACGTTGCCCGGGGTCTTGCCCGCATTCTGGAGATCGACGAGGACACGATCCTTGAAAAAATGGAGAAGACGGATTCCCAGTACGTGGAGCTGAAGAAAAAGGTGGAGCAGAAGATGGCCGACGAGGTCCGCCGCTTTATCAACGGCGAGATCGATGACGAGGGAAACGCCCTTACCACCGTCAACGCCGCCGGGAAAACGGTCCTGATCAGCGATCCGACGAAAAGCCCCGTCAAACTGCACGGTATTTTCCTCAATGCCGACTCCAAGCGCTACTATCCCTATGGGACGCTGGCGTCTCAGGTCATCGGCTTTGTGGGAAATGACAACACGGGCCTGTACGGTCTGGAAGCAAAATACGACGACGTGCTGGAAGGTACCTCGGGCCTAACCGTTACCGCCAAGACCAACACCGGGGAGGATATGCTCTATCAGTACGAGCAGTATTACGACGCAAAGAACGGCGACAGCCTTATGACGACCATCGATGTCAGCGTACAGTCGTGCCTGGAAAAAGGAATTGAGTCCATGGTGGATAAATTCGGAGCCAAACACGGCGGTACCGGCATCGTCATGGATGTGAACACCGGCGGAATTCTTGCAATGGCGTCCTATCCCACCTTCGACCTGAACGATCCCTTCACGGTGTACGACAAAAAGCTGGCCGCCCAAATGAACACGGACCTGTCCTCGGCCCTGGCGGGGCTTACGGAGGGAACCGACGAATACACCGCCGCCCGCAATAAAGTGGTCAGCGCGGCTCTTGGTGAACAGTGGCGCAACCGCTGCATCAGCGACACCTATGAACCGGGCTCCACCTTCAAGCCCATCACTCTGGCAACGGCGCTGGAGGAGGGGCTGGTGAATCTGAACACCACCTTCACCTGCACCGGCTCCATCAGGGTTCCCGGCTGGTCCAAGCCCATCTACTGCTCCAAACACTCCGGCCACGGACTTCAAACGCTGATGGTTGCCACCGGCAACTCCTGTAACCCGGCCTTTATCACGATGGGTTTAAAAATCGGAACGGAGAAATATTACCAATATCTGAAATCCTTCGGCCTGATGGAAAAGACCGGCATCGACGAGATCAGCGAGACGACCGGTATGTTTGCCGGCGAAAAGGACTTCAACTCCAACGTGGTGTCCCTGGCCTCCTACGCCTTCGGCCAGACCTTCACCGTCACTCCCCTGGAGGTCATCCGCGCCCAGGCCGCCACCATCAACGGCGGCTACCTGCGGACGCCCTACCTTGTGGAGCAGGTGGTGGATGATCAGGGCAACATCAAGTATCAGCACGATTCCACCCCGATACGTCAGGTGGTCAGCGAGGAGACCTCCGCGACCGTGCGACAATGCCTTGAATATGTGGTTGCCTCCGGCACCGGAAGAAACGGTCAGGTGGTGGGATACCGCATCGGCGGCAAGACCGGTACCGCCGATAAGACCGGCAATCCCGACAAGGAAGTCGTGGTGTCTTTCATGTGCTTCGCTCCGGCGGACGATCCCAAGGTCATCATGCTTATCACCATGGATACCCCCAGCCGCAATACCGGGGTCTACGTCTCCGGCGGCAACATGGTGGCGCCCACCGCCAGCACCGTCATGGGGGAGATTCTGCCCTATGTGGGCGTGGAGCCGGACTATACCGCCGAGCAAATGGTGGGCGCGGATGTCACCGTCCCCAACGTGGTGGGTGAGACGGCGGAAGCGGCAAAGAAGAAGATCACCGATCTGGGCTTTGCCTGCCGAACCGTGGGCAACGGGGAGACTGTCACCGACCAGACACCGCTGGGCGGCGCCATTATTCCTGGGAGCGCAACGATTATCCTGTATCTTGGCGAGGAAAAGCCCAACACGCCCTGTACGGTCCCCAATGTGGTAGGTATGACGGCGGCTCAAGCCAACACGGCCCTGACCAACGCGGGCCTTATTATGAAGGTTTCCGGCGCCACGTCCGCCAGCAGCGGAAATGTGTTCGCTCTGAACCAGTCGGCCGCCGCAGGGACGGAGGTCTCGGCCGGAACGGTGGTCACCGTTCAACTGGGCGCGCAGGGAAAAACGGCGGACTGACAGGTTTTGCATGGTTTTTAGCACCTTCTCCCGTATACTTTGCAAATCACGCCGGATATACTGTGTATGACAAATTTTCCAACCATACACACTTAAAAAAGGGGCGTGTTTTTAATGAAATTAAAGGATCTATTGGTCGGTGCGGAGGTACTGGAGCTTCACGCGGATGAAAATCTTGAAATCACCGGCGTCAGTTATGACTCCCGTGAGACTCATAAGGGCGACGTGTTCGTCGCCATCAGTGGCTATGCCATGGACGGTCATGCCTATATCGGAAAGGCGGAGGAGGCCGGGGCAGTGTGCGCCGTGTGTGAGCGGAAGCCGGAGACCGGCATTCCCTACGTGCTGGTGAAGGAGTCCAGGCGGGCGCTGGCTATGCTGGGCGCCAACTGGTTCGGTCATCCGGCGGAGCATATGGTCATGACCGCCGTCACAGGCACCAACGGCAAGACCACCACCACGTATCTGCTGAAGGCTGTTTTGGAGCAGGCGGCAGGGGCGAAGGTGGGTCTGATCGGCACCAACCAGAACATGATCGGCGCGGAGGTCCTGCCCACGGAGCGGACCACGCCGGAGTGCTTTGAGCTGCATAAGCTGTTTCGCCGGATGCTGGATGCGGGCTGCACCTATGTGGTGATGGAGACCTCGTCCCACGCGCTGTACGAGGGCAGGGTCCACGGTATCCGATACGACGTGGGGATCTTTACGAATCTGACCCAGGATCACCTGGATTTTCACAAGACCATGGAGAACTACTGCGACGCAAAGGCCATTCTCTTTCAAAACTGCGGCATGGGCGTGTACAATGCCGACGATCCCTGGTCTGAGCGGCTGATGAAAGACGCAACCTGCGAAAAATTCTCGTACGCCGAAAAGGCGGAGGCCGACCTGCGGGCGGAGGAAATTGAGCTTGGCGCGGATCATGTGGCCTTTACCGCCGTGACGAAAAGTGAACGGGTAAAAATTTGGGTTGGCATTCCGGGCGGATTTATGGTATATAATACGCTGGATGTTTTAGCGGCGGCGATGAAGCTGGGGGTGCCTCTTGAAAAGAGCGCCGACGCCCTGCGCCGGGTTCCCCATGTGAAGGGCCGGGTGGAGGTAGTCCCCACGCCGGGCCGGGATTATACCATCCTGATCGATTACGCCCATAGTCCCGACGGGTTGAAAAACGTTTTGACTTCGGTGAAGGGCTTTGCCAAGGGCCGCACCGTGGCGGTGTTCGGCTGCGGCGGGGACCGGGATCGGACGAAGCGGCCCAAGATGGGAAAGATTGCGGCGGAAATCGCGGATTATGTAGTGGTGACCTCCGACAATCCCCGGACGGAGAAGCCCGCGGCCATCATCGACGAGATCCTGGCCGGCATGGAGGGAACTCCCACGCCCTACGCCGTGGTGACGGACCGAATTGAGGCCATCCACTACGCCATGGACAACGCCCGAAAGGACGACGTGATCGTCCTTTGCGGCAAGGGCCACGAGACCTATCAGGAAGTAAACCACAAAAAGCACCACATGGACGAACGGGAGATCGTGGCGGAGTATCTGGGCCCGGCGCGCTGACGCGCCTCGGGGGACCGGCGTGGGGCACTACACTGCGCGGAGTCGATTGCAATTTGTATAACGGAAAGCAAAAAAAGCTTTTTGTATAGAGACTAGGAAAGACCCGGTTGCGCCGGGCGAGAGGAAAACATATGGACATTTCAAATTGGCTGGCGCTGGCCGTCGGTTTTCTGCTGACGCTTCTGATCGGTTGGCTTCTGATCCCGGAGCTTCGGAAGCTGAAGGCCGGGCAGGAGATTCGCGCCGACGGCCCCAGGTGGCACGCGGGAAAGGCCGGCACTCCCACCATGGGCGGCATCATGTTCATCATCGGCACGGGTGTGACGGTGGTTGTTCTGGGCTGGCGGCAGATGCTGGCCGGGGAGTTCGCCCATTTGTACGTGTATCTGTTTGCGCTGGTGTTTGGATTGATCGGATTCGTGGACGACTATCGCAAGGTGCGTCAGCACCAGAATGAGGGGCTGACCGCCAAGCAGAAGTTTGTTTTGCAGCTGGCGGCGGCCGTGGTGTTTTTGTGCCTGATGCGGTATGAGAGGCTGATGACCAACGAGCTTTATATCCCGTTTGCAAATGTGACGTTGACGGTCAACTGGATCGTGTATCTGATTTTCGCGGCCTTCGTGATCGTGGGCTGCGTCAACGCGGTGAACCTGACGGACGGGATTGACGGACTGGCCACGGGCGTCACCTTTGTGGTGATGGCATTCTTTACTGCCACGGCTATGGCTGCCTACGGCATGGGTCTGAGCCTGTTTCCGGCGGCGCTGTCGGGGGGACTTGCGGCGTTCTTTGTCTACAACCATCATCCGGCCAAGGTTTTCATGGGCGATACCGGGAGCCTGTTTCTGGGCGGGGCGGTGGCGGCGATGGCGGTTGCGCTGGATGTGCCGCTGATCCTGATTCCGGTTGGCATCATCTACATTGCGGAGACGGTGTCGGACATTATCCAGGTCGGGTATTTTAAAGCGACCCACGGCAAGCGCTTCTTCAAAATGGCTCCGCTGCACCACCATTTGGAGCTGTGCGGCTGGAGCGAGGCAAAGCTGGTGACGGTGTTCTCTCTGATCACGCTGGCGGGCTGTGCGCTGGCGTGGCTGGGTGTACAGGGAAGATTTTGACACGCTCCACGCGCGGACGGAAGGGGGAATGCCAATGCTCCGGGAACGCAAACCGAATAACAGCCGGCCCCGCAGTCCCCGCCGGGATGGGGACAGGGACAGAGGATACAGCTCTGTCCGCCGTCCCTCCGTCAGCCGGGAGGAGCTGCTGGCCCGCCAGCGGGCGAAGGAGGAGCGAATGCTCCGGGAGCAGGAGAGCCGGGAGTTGGCAAGAGGCCCCATCGACCTGCCGTTTTGCCTGCTGGTGATGATGCTGACCATCATCGGCCTCATCATGCTCTTTTCCGCCAGCTTTCCCCGGGCCTATTACGAGGACAGCAACCCCACCTACTATGTGGCGCGGCAGGGCGTGTTCGCCATCATGGGTGTGGCGGCCATGGCCTTTGTGGGAAAGATCAATTACCAGCGGTTTCGGGGGCTGGCAAAGCCGCTTTTATATCTGGCCGCCGTGCTGCTGGTGCTGGTCATCATCCCCCATAACCCCCTTGCCCTGACCAGAAATAACGCCACCCGTTGGCTGGGGCTTCCGAATACGGCGCTGCAATTCCAGCCCTCCGAGATCGCAAAGCTGGCGGTGGTGCTCTACTTTTCCGATACCATTTCCAGAAAAAAAGAACGGATGCAGACCTTTCGGTACGGCATAGCGCCTTACGCCATGATTTTGCTCGCAATCGCGGCACTGATGATGCTGGAGCCGCATCTGTCCGGAACGCTGCTGATTTTGGGCGCCGGCGCGGCTATCATGCTGGTGGGCGGTATCAGCTGGACATGGGTGGTCGGCGCGTTGGGCGTGGCGGCGGCCGGTATGTATACCGTTGTTGGAATTGTCGGATACGGCGCCTCCCGCATTGCCATGTGGCACGATCCGTTTATTGATCCGAGGGGAGACGGCTATCAGCTGGCCCAAAGCCTTTTGTCCATTGGCTCGGGAGGCCTTTTGGGCGTGGGCTTGGGGAAAAGCCGCCAGAAATTTATGTACCTGCCCGAAGAACACAATGACTTTGTCTTTTCCATTGTGTGCGAGGAGCTGGGCCTGATCGGCGCGGCCATTATCATGCTGCTGTTTGCGGCGCTGATTCTGCGGGGGTACTGGATCGCTCTCCATGCGCGGGACCGGTTCGGGAGTCTGCTGGTGGTGGGCATCACCACTTTGCTGGCCTTTCAGACCTTTTTGAACATGGGCGTGGTGACGGGACTGCTGCCTACCACCGGCGTTTCGCTGCCGTTTTTCAGCTACGGGGGTACGGCGCTGACGATTCAGCTTTTTGAAATGGGAATTGTATTGAGCGTGTCGCGGCAGATGAAGATTTGACCGAGAACGAAGGCTCTTTAAGGAAGTGTTGGTATGGGAAAAGCGCCGAGGCGGGTTATTTTTACCTGCGGGGGGACGGCCGGGCATGTAAATCCGGCGATCGCGCTGGCGCAGCTGATGCTGGAGCGGGAACCGAAAACGGAGATTTTGTTTGTGGGAGCGGAAAGGGGCCTTGAAAAGGACCTGATTCCCAAGGCCGGCTACGCGTTTCGGACCGTCCATATCTCCAGCTTTCACCGTTCCATGAAACCGGCGGAGATCCGGCACAACCTGATCTCCGCGGGCAACTATTTCCGCGCGCCCCATGAGGCCCGACGGATTTTAAGGGAATTCGGACCGGAGGTAGTGATCGGAACCGGCGGATACGCCAGCTTCCCCTTGGTGAAGGCCGCGGCGAAAGCGGGCGTTCCCACCGCCATCCACGAGTCGAACATGGTGCCGGGGCTGACCACCCGGCTGCTGGAGCCCTTCGCGGACCGCATCATGGTGGGGTTCGAGGAGTGCCGGGGGCAGTATCGGGACCCTGACCGGGTGGTGGTGACGGGGACTCCGGTACGGGGGGACTTTTTTACCCGGACGAAGGAGCAGGCCCGGAAAGAGCTGGGCATTCGGGATGAGCGGCCTCTGATCGTTTCCTTTTGGGGCTCTCTGGGCGCGGCGGGAATGAACCGCCAGATGGCGGATTTCCTGGTTTTGGAGGCGGCAAAAGAGCCCTTCCACCATATCCACGGCGCGGGGGGCGGTTATGAAGCGCTGATAAGGGCGCTGAGGGAGCGGGGCGTGGACCTGACGGCGCATCCGGCGCTGGAGGTGCGGCCCTACATCTACGATATGGACCGGGTGCTCCGGGCGGCGGATCTGGTGCTGTGCCGGGCGGGAGCGTCTACCATCAGCGAGCTGACGGCTTTGGGCGTTCCCGCGCTGATCGTGCCGTCTCCTTACGTGACCAACAACCACCAGGAGAAAAATGCCCGGGTGCTGGAAAGAGCGGGCGGGGCCTGCGTGATGCTGGAAAGCGAGGTCAACGGGCCCGCGCTGTTTCAGAAGAGCTGCGACATTCTCCACGATGCGGCACGTCGGGCGGATATGTCCGCCGCCATGGAGGCTTTGGGTATCCCGGATGCCACGGAGCGCATCTACCGGACCGTGCTGGAGCTGCTGTAACCTCTGGGGGCTTCCCCTGCATACGATGGACTGTTGAACCATTCCGTATGCGGAGGGAATTGCATATGAGTCAGATCATCGTGAAGGGTGGAAGCACCCTCTCCGGCTCCATAGAGGTGCAGGGCGCGAAGAACAGTGCGCTGCCGATTTTGGCGGCTACGATCCTGAATCGGGGGGAGACGGTGCTGCGGGGCTGCCCCCGGCTGCGGGACGTGGACGCGTCCATCCGCATCCTCCGGCACCTGGGCTGCCAGGCCCGTTGGGAGGGAGACGCGCTGGTGGTGAATACGGCCGGCCTGAACCGCAGTGATATTTCCGATACACTGATGCGGGAGATGCGGTCCTCCGCCATTTTTTTGGGGGCTATACTGGCCCGCTGCGGTCAGGCGGACCTGAGCTACCCAGGCGGGTGTGAGCTGGGGCCAAGGCCAATTGACTTGCATTTGACGGGTCTCAGGGATATGGGGGCCGTCATCCGGGAGGACTGCGGGCGGCTTTGCTGCACGGCCCCCCGCCTTTTGGGGCGGGAGCTGATTCTGAGCCTGCCCAGCGTGGGGGCTACGGAGAACCTGATGCTGGCGGCTTGCGGCGGTGTCGGGACCACCTCAATCTGCAATGCCGCCCGGGAGCCGGAGATTGAGGACCTGCAAAATTACCTCTGTACATGCGGCGCAAAGGTCTTTGGCGCGGGAACCTCCACCGTCACGGTGGAGGGCGGCGCATTCCTCCACGGTGGCACCTATACGGTTATGCCGGACCGCATCGCGGCGGCGACCTATCTCTGCGCGGCGGCTGCCGCGGGAGGAGAGGTGCGTCTCACCGGGACGAAAGAACGCCTATTTGCCACCGTGACCGCGGCGCTGCGGGAGGCGGGCTGTGCCGTAACCGCGGACAGCGGGGGCATCACCCTCCGCAGGGAACGGGAGCTGCGGGCAATCCGCCCCATCCACACTGCGCCCTACCCGGGTTTTCCCACCGACGCGCAGGCCGTTTTGATGGCCACGCTGGCCCGAAGCCGGGGCACCACGGTATTTGAGGAAAACATTTTTACGAACCGCTTCCGCCATGTTGACGAGCTGACCCGTATGGGCGCGGATATCCGGGTGTCCGGCCGGGTGGCGGTGGTCACCGGTGCGGAGCGGCTTCACGGGGCTACTGTCCGGTCCACAGACCTGCGGGGCGGCGCGGCGCTGTGTGTGGCCGCGCTGGCGGCGGAGGGTGAGACCGTCGTCTCCGGTGTGGAACACATCGACCGGGGATATGAGGATATCACTGAAACGCTGAAGGCGTTGGGCGCTGATATTCGCCGGGACGACAGCCCCGGCGCGGAATAAAAACAGACTGGAGAACGGCAGATGGCCAGACGAAGAAACTACAACCGGCACAAACGGGGGAGGTTTGGATTCCTCTATAAGCTGCTGTCCGTTTTGGCTATCTGTGTCGTCATTGTGATTGCACTGACGCTGTTTTTTCGGGTGGATACAATCACCATTACGGGAGAGAATCACTATTCAGAGTCGGAAATTATCGAAGCTACCGGCCTGAGTGCGGGTGACAATCTGTTTTTGCTGAATAAGTACGCCATTGCGGAGGACCTCCTGAAAAAACTGCCCTATATCGCGGAGGTGCGCATTAACCGAATCCTGCCGGACACGCTGACCATCGATGTGACGGAGAGCGACGCTGTGCTGGCTGTGGTGCAGGAGGGCTCCGTATGGCTGGTGAGTCCGGAGGGAAAGATCGTGGAGCAGCGGGCGGCGTCCGCCGCCGCCGACCTTGGGAAGATCGACGGCTGTGAGCTGCTGGTTCCCTCCGTGGCCACCCCCATTGCACTGTCCACCGACCGCAGTATCCAGCAGGAAAGCCTTCTGGCGCTGATGAAGGCTCTGGACGAGATGGGGATGATCTCACAGGTCCAGTCCATCCATCTGGACGACCTGACGGTGCTGAGCATGGACTATGCGGAGCGGTTCCGGGTGGAGATGCCCTACGGCGCGGACTATCCATACAAGCTTCGGACGCTCCAGATGATTCTGGACAGCGGAAAGATCGAGTCCAATGAAACAGGCACCATCCGAATGACAGGAAACAACGGTCAAAACGTTTTTATCAAAAGCTGAGAGTGAAAAACTGCCGGAAAAATTTCGGGAAGACTTGACCCGGACGGCAAAGTGTCTTATTATAAAAGAGTATAATTTTATACGCGCCATGTGATACGACCAGTGGGGATACTTTCCCGATACGAACGATAGCAGGAGGCAGCTTCTATGGCATTTGGATTGGAGACCGGCCCGGACGCCGTTGTCAACATTAAGGTGATCGGCGTCGGCGGCGGAGGCAACAACGTGGTCAACCGCATGGTTCGCTCCGGCACCAAGGGTGTGGACTTTGTGGCCATCAATACGGACAAGCAGGCACTGAACGTGTCCAGCGCTACTTATAAAATTCAGATCGGCGAAAAGCTGACCCACGGTCAGGGCGCAGGTTCTGATCCCGAGGTGGGCCGCAAATCCGCCGAGGAAAGCCGCAGCCAGATTGCCAAAGCGCTGGAGGACACTGACATGGTGTTTATCACCGCCGGCATGGGCGGCGGCACAGGCACCGGCGGCGCGCCCATTGTGGCGGAGATCGCCAAGGAGATGGAGATCCTGACCGTGGCGGTGGTAACCAAGCCCTTCGGCTTTGAGGGCCGCCGCCGAATGCAGCAGGCGGAGCAGGGCATCGCGGAGCTGAAGGACAAGGTGGATTCTCTTGTCATCATCCCCAATGAGCGATTGAAGCACGCCACCGACCAGAAGATTACCTTTGCCAACGCGTTCGAGATCGCCGACGATGTGCTGCGTCAGGCGGTGCAGTCCATCTCCGACCTGATCCGGGACACCGGGTTCATCAATCTGGACTTTGCCGACGTGACCACCATCATGAAGAACGCGGGCTTGGCGCACATGGGTGTGGGCCGGGCCGCCGGAAAGGGCAAGGCCGAGGAGGCCGCGAGAATGGCGATTTCCAGCCCGCTGTTGGAAACTTCCATCGCGGGTGCTCATGGCGTTCTCATCAACGTCACCGGCTCCTTGGATATCGGTCTTGAGGAAGTGGAGCAGGCTGCGTCCTTGGTCCAGGAGGCAGTCAGCGTCGATGCCATCACGATTTTCGGCGCCCAGTTCGATGAGAACCTGGACGACGAGATCCGCGTCACCGTCATTGCCACGGGCTTTGAAAAGGGCCCCGCAGAGCTGCCCGCCGCGCCTCAGGCGCCTGCGCGGGTTCAGGCTGTGCCGCCGTCCCCCGCCGTCCCTGCGGCAGCGGCACAGCAGATCACGGCGGCTGTGCCGGAGCCGCTGAGTACGGTGGACGATCCAAAACCGGAGGAGCCGGAGGACGATCCGTTTGAGGATATCTTCAAGATATTCAACAAGCGGGACGACTGATTCGCCTCAAGAACCGGTGGACCTTTTTGAAACCGCCTGACCGCGGTTGGAGAAAAAATAATTTTGCGGAAATTCGCTGGAAAGCCCTGTTAAGGGGCTTTTCAGCGAATTTTTTGCGGTTTTTGCAAAAAAATTAAAAATTTTGGAGAAAGAAGATGATTTTGCAGCAGATATTCTGAAAACCGGCGAGTGTCTGATGAAGGTCACCGTTTCCATGGCAGCGCCGCCGCATTTTTCAACGGCGAAAATTTGGCCTTTTGCACACAGTAACTCTGTCGGTAAACTCACAAAAAATTAAAAAGCCGACTTCTTTTCTGAAAGTCCGGTGCGGTCCGGGCTTTCAGAAAGGGGCGATTCAATGGATGAACCGATTGAAAGATCGGAAAAGCCAAAGAGTGGCCGCGGGGGCGGCGCGGCGCTTGGACTGGCGGCTTTGCTGCTTGTGTCCGCATTGACAATCCCGACGGCGGCAGCGGACCTCTCTTCCGTCCAAACTCTGATTCCCGTGGGGCATACCGTTGGCATTAAATTGTTTTCAAGAGGTGTTCTGGTGGTGAAGCTGGCGGAGGGCGACACGCCCGCCAAGGCCTGCGGTCTGGCTGCCGGGGACGTCATTGTCCAGTGCGCCGGAAACACGGTCACCTCCACGGAGCAGTTTCAATCCCTGCTCCAGAACACGGCGGGCAAGGCCGCAGAGCTGGAAGTCCACCGGGGCAGCAGAACGCTGGATCTGAGAGTCACCGCTGACGACAGCGACGGCGACGGAAAGTACGCCATCGGCGCCTGGATTCGTGACAGCATGGCGGGAATCGGCACCATGACCTTTTACGACCCGGTCACAAACACCTTCGGAGCTCTGGGCCACGGTATTACCGATGTAGATACGGCCGCTCTAATGCCCTTTTCCTCCGGTTCTATCCTGCCCTCCACTGTGAAAACGGTGAAGCGCGGCGAGACGGGCGCGGCGGGAGAATTGAAGGGCGATTTTGATTTGACCGGCGACACCGGCAGTCTCTACGCCAATACCTCCAGCGGCGTCTTCGGAACCCTGACGGATCAGGAGCTGATGGAACGGTTCGGTGACAATGCGCTTCCTGTGGCGGAGAACGATCAGGTCCACACCGGAAAGGCAACGATTCTGGCAAATGTGGACGGCGACACGGTGAAGGAATATGAAATCGAAATCACAAAGATTCTGAACACCGATCCAGCGGGACGAAACCTGCTGATCACCGTCACGGACCCGGAGCTTTTGGAAAAAACCGGCGGCATCGTGCAGGGGATGAGCGGCTCGCCAATTCTCCAAGACGGGCGTCTGGTTGGTGCGGTTACGCATGTTTTGCTGGGCGATCCTACCCGGGGATATGGCCTTTTTATTCGAAATATGTTGAAAAACACATGAATACCAAATGATTTTGCCGAACTTCCTGTAGTATCTGCAAAACGGGTCGAATAAAAATACCAATTATTTACAATTCAATCTTGCAAACCCTGTCCATTTATGTTAAATTATAGATAACGTGTTCCGAACTTTTGGGAAACCGAAGGAAATTTCAATGAAGATGGAGGACAGGGTTTATTATGGAGATCTGCAGGAAAGTGATCGTGGCCGACGCGAACGATAGCTACCGCGCTATGCTGCGGGAGACAATCGAACAGACCGGAGAATTCACAGTGGTCGCCAGCGTGGGCGACGGGAAGAGTGCTCTTCAGCAGGTCCGGGAGCGGACCCCGGACCTGCTGCTGTTGGATGTGGTGCTTCCCGAGTTGGATGGCTTTGGCGTGCTGGAGCAGATCCGCAGGGAGGAACTGCCAGTGCGTACAATCATGGTTTCTTCATTCTTTACGGAACAGGTGGTGGCGGAGGCTTTGGAAAAAGGCGCGGCTTTTTTTATGCCAAAGCCCTTTGAAAACAGCGCTTTGCTGGATCGGATGCGCTCTGTTTGCCGGCCTGTTCAACCCATTTCCCATACCAAAAGTTTGAAAAATATGGTGACCGATATTATCCACGAGATCGGTGTCCCCGCCCATATCAAGGGTTATCAGTATCTGCGGGAAGCCATTTTGATCGCGGTGGAGGATATGGACGTGATCAATGCAGTGACAAAAGTTCTCTATCCCGAGGTAGCCCGGAGATTTTCCACTTCGCCGTCACGCGTGGAGCGCGCGATCCGTCACGCCATTGAGGTGGCCTGGGATCGGGGCGACCTGGAGACGCTGCAAAAGTTTTTCGGCTATACGGTTTCCAACACCAAGGGCAAGCCCACCAACAGCGAGTTCATTGCCATGATCGCCGACCGGCTGGTGCTGGAAGGCCGGAGCTCCGGCGGTGTGGCCTGATATTTTCCACGTACAGCGCGCTTGACGAAACCGCAGTGATATGGTATCCTTTCCCAGAGCATTGAGATCGGAAAGGATGCAGAATATGACAGTTACATTTCGTCCCCAGGGCACCTGCTCTCAGGAAATGCGAATCCAGCTCAGCAGTGACAACGTGATCGAGAAGCTGGAGGTTCTGGGTGGCTGCAGCGGCAATCTACAGGGAATTGCGGCGCTGGTACAGGGAATGCCCGCTCGGGAGGCCATCGCAAAGCTGAAGGGCATCCGCTGCGGGTTTAAGACCACCTCTTGTCCCGACCAGTTGGCCAAAGGGCTTGAGAGGGAGTTGGCCAAGCAGGCGGAAAAAATGGAAAGATGACAAGGGACGGGTCCGCCCGCTTTTCCGCCGGAGCTTTGAGTCGCTTTTCGGAAAATTCTCTTGACAAGCCGCGAATCAGCCGGTATAATAGATTTGTTAAAGCCATAAATTATGGCCCTTAAGTGCTGCGGTTTTCCCGGCATTCTGGAGGGAGGGAAATATAAATGTC
>JAEWYA010000222.1 GCA_023395775.1 Bacillota bacterium | reverse complement strand
TACATTTCCCCGAAGCGCTCAGCGCTCCGCCATAGGCGTATAGCCCCTGTGGACCTCCACGCACTCATACCGGGGACGGATTAGCTTTCCGCCGCCGGACAGCTCCTCCATCCGATGGGCGCTCCAGCCGGAAATGCGGGCAACCGCGAACAGCGGCGTATACAGTTCCCTGGGCAAACCCAGCATCTCAAAAACAAATCCGCTGTAAAAGTCGATATTGGTGGAGATGGCATCCTTATGCCGCTTTGCCATCAGCAGGTCCTTGCCGACCCGCTCCACCCGCTCATAGAGATCCAGCTCCGGCTGGCGCTGCTTCTCCCGGGAGAGGGTCTTCACATAATCCCGAAACACCTCGCATCGGGGATCCGTCCGGGTATAGACCGCGTGGCCCAGACCGTACAACAGCCCCCGTCCGTCAAACGCCTCGCCGTCGAGTATGTGGCCAAGATAATTTCTCAGCTCATGATCGTCGTTCCAGTCCAACACATGGGCCTTGATGTCCGCCATCATCTCCATGACCTTGCTGTTGGCCCCGCCGTGCCGTGGCCCCTTCAGGGACGCCATGGAGGCCGCAATGGCGGAGTACGTGTCCGTTCCCGAGGAGGTGACCACATGGTTCGTGAAGGTGGAGTTGTTGCCGCCGCCGTTGTCGGCGTGGAGAACCAGCGCCACGTCCAGCACACGGGCCTCCAAATCCGTGAATTGTCCGTCCTCCCGCAGCATCCGCAGAAAGTTCTCCGCCGTGGACAGCTCCGGCCTGGGCTCGTGGATGAACAGGCCCTCGCCCTTATTGAACCGGTACGCCTGATAGGCGTAAATCGCCAGAAGCGGCATAATTGCAATCAGCTGCAAGCTCTGGCGCAGCACATTTTCAAGTCCGATATCGTTAGGCCGGTCATCATAGCAGAACAGAGTCAAAACCGCCCGCTGCATGGTGTTCATCAAATCCTGAGGCGGCGCTTTTAAAATCACATCCCGCAGGAAGTTGCTGGGCAGCGTCCGATAGGTGGCCAGCTGGACGCAGAAGTCCCGCAGCTGTACTTCAGAGGGCAGCTCGCCGAACAAAAGCAGGTACGCCGCTTCCTCAAAGGCCAGTCTCCGGCCCTTGGACCCCCGGACAATCTCACGGCAGTCGATCCCGCGGTAATACAGCACGCCGTCCTCCGGAAGGATGCTCCCGTCCTCTTGCACCGTATAAGACTGAATCTCGCCCACGCGGGTCAGTCCCGTCAGCACGCCCTGCCCGTCTTCGTCCCGAAGACCGCGGCGAACGTTGTACTGCTGATATAGCCTTGGGTCTATGTAATTCTTCTTCTCCCACTGCTCCTCCAGCGCCCGGATTGCGGGCGTAATCTGGGAGTAGACGTTCTCTCCTTTATCCGACCATATCATTTCGCTGTCTCCTCTCGCCAGATCCAATGCCTCAGGCATGGCGGCAAACTCACTGCTCTGTCAGCGCGCATTGGCTGCCCGAGCAAGTCATAATGCAATCATATCACCTTCATATTTCATTTACAATCAAAACATTGGGTTTTCCATTGGAGAATTCTCCAAATATTGCAGGACAATTCTATTCGTTATTCATTTTTGCATCAATAGTGTTAAATTTCTACTATACAATTGGCTTCCTGCTCAAATTTGTGCAAGCGTCTCCCCGATGGGATCAGCAATCACCAGGTCGGCATCCAGATCCGCGGCCACGGCAGACTTATTGATCAGCACCAGCTTGTGGCCCCGGTAATAGCGGATCAGTCCCGCCGCCGGGTAGACGTTCAGGGATGTGCCACCAATGATGAGCATGTCCGCTTCGGAGATGAACCGAACGGCTTTTTCCATGGTCTCCAGGTCCAGCCCCTCCTCATAGAGCACTACGTCCGGTTTTACGCGACCGCCGCAGGCCGTGCAGCAAGGGACTCCCTCTGCGTGGAGCATAAAGTCGAAATCATGGAATTTTCCGCATCTCTCGCAATAGTTCCTGTGAACGCTGCCGTGAAGTTCCAAGACTTCCCGGCTCCCCGCAGCCTGATGAAGTCCGTCGATATTTTGTGTGACAATGGCCTTCAGCTTTCCCTGCATTTCCAGCTCCGCCAGTTTCACGTGGGCGGCGTTGGGCTTTGCGCCGGGAGCCAGAAGCTTTGCCCGGTAAAAGCGGAAAAATTCTTCCGGCTTGCTTTCATAAAACGTATGGCTTAAAATGGTTTCAGGCGGGTAATCATACTGCTGATGATAAAGCCCGTCGGTACTGCGGAAATCAGGGATGCCGGACTCGGTGGACACGCCCGCTCCGCCGAAGAAGACAATGTTGCCGCTGCCGTCTACCAGTTCTTTTAACTTTTTCGCGTTCTCCGTCATAATAAACCTCCATCCACATCCATCTATTTACAAACTAAGGAGAATCCAATGAATATTCAGATCTTCGGCTCTTCCAAATCCTTCGACAGTAAGAAAGCCGAGCGGTGGTTCAAGGAGCGCCGCATCAAGTATCAGTACATCGACACTCCCACCAAAGGATTATCCCCCCGCGAATACCAGTCCGTCAAGCAGAAAGTGGGATTTGAGACGCTGGTCAACAACAGATGCAGAGCTTATGAAGCGCTGTTCATGGCCTATATTACGCCGGACGCTCAGGAGGCAAAGCTGCTGGAAAACCCGGAGCTGTTTCAAACGCCCATCGTCCGAAATGGAAAGGACGCCACCGTGGGCTACCACCCTGAGATTTGGGAGACTTGGGAATAATAGAAATCCGCGCTCCGCTCAATCGGCGGTGCGCGGTCTTTTTTATATAGTTCCTGTTCTCAAATTTACGTCGTACTTTTGTTCTATTTTTTTCTTGACAAAAACATATGTTCGATTTATAATTATTCCAAATTAGAACAAGAGTTCCATTGGAGGGTTTAACCATGACTGGCTGGACACTGTTTTTTATTTTGGTGGGCGTAGGCTTTCTGACGCATCAGTTTTTTCGCATCATCGACGCCATTGAGCGTCCCTCTTGCCATTCCCGGCGCGCCGGGGCGCGCTGAGTCCGTGCCATGGAGCTGCTGGAAAAGCTGACGATTCTCTCTGACGCTGCAAAATACGATGCCGCCTGCACCTCCTCCGGCGTTCGGCGGGGGTACCGGGAGGGATACATCGGCAACACCTCTTCCTCGCTGGCGGGCTGCTGCCACACGTTTTCGGCGGATGGGCGATGCGTCACGCTGTTGAAGGTCCTGCTAACCAACCGGTGCGTATACGACTGCAAATATTGCGTCAACCGCCGCAGCAACGACACAAGGCGGGCGGCGTTTACCCCGGAGGAGCTGGCGGAGCTGACCATCGGATTTTACCGACGAAACTATATCGAAGGGCTTTTCCTGTCCTCCGGTGTCCTTCGAAGTCCCGACTACACCACGGAGCTGATGATCAAAGCGCTGCGTATTCTGCGGGAAACATACCGGTTCAACGGCTATATCCACGCCAAGGCCATTCCTGGCACCTCGCCGGAGCTGGTGGAACGGCTGGGCTTTCTGGCAGACCGGCTGTCCGTTAATATCGAGCTGCCCTCGGAGTCCGGGCTGAAATCACTGGCCCCGGACAAGACAAAGGGCGCGATTCTCGCGCCCATGAAGCAGATTCAGACCCGCGCGGCACAGGGAAAGGAAGAACTGGTAAAGTACCGCCATGCGCCGAAGTTTGCTCCTGCAGGGCAGAGCACTCAGATGATCGTGGGAGCCACGAAGGACTCAGACCTCCACATTTTACGCCTGACGCAGGGGCTGTACGACCGCTATCGTCTCAAGCGGGTATTTTATTCCGCGTATGTCCCGGTCGTCGAAAATACACTTCTTCCCTCTCCGGACACAAAGCCTCCTCTTCTTCGGGAGCACCGGCTCTATCAGGCAGATTGGCTTTTGCGGTTTTACGGATTCCGGGCGGAAGAGCTTTTGGACGAGCAGACGCCGGACTTCAACCCTCTGGTGGATCCAAAGTGCAGTTGGGCGCTGGCGCATCTGGACTTCTTTCCAGTCGAAATCAATACGGCGGACTATGAAACGCTTCTCCGGGTTCCCGGCATTGGCGTCGTCTCCGCCAAGCGCATTCTTGTCTCCCGGCGGGCGGGGCGTTTGAAGGTCGAAGATCTGCGGAAGCTGGGCGTGGTGATGAAGCGGGCGCAGTATTTTCTGACCTGCCGGGGCCGTATGGCGGAGGGCTTGCGCTTTACGCCGGACAGTCTGCTGCTCAATCTGGTCGCGGCGGAACGGCCCGCACTGCCCGGTCCCGGAACGGAACAGCTCTCCCTGTTCGGCGCGTGAAAGGGCGTGAAAGGGCGTGAAATGATGGAGGTCATCTACCTTTACGATGGAAGCTTTGAGGGTTTCCTCTGCTGCATTTTTGACAGCTATGCCAACCGGGAAGTTCCGTCCGATATCGTGCCGGAGGAGAGTGCCTCCCCCACTCTGTTTGAGTCCCATTTGATTGCAACGGACAAAAGCCACGCGAGCCGTGTCTTCCGCAAGGTCGCCGACCTTTCCGGCGAGGAGGCGCTGCTGCTGCGCCGCGGGTTCCTTACCTGCCTGGAGCACCGGGAAATGCATCTCTACCGGCTGGTTGCCAAACTGCTCCGGGAAGGTCCCGGATTCCTTCGGAACCTGGCGGATGAAACGCTGCTTCCGGTCCTGAAAGCAGTACGCCACCTGGAGGGAGAGGCTCATCTGCTGAGAGGCTTTGTACGCTTCTCGGATTATTCCGGTATTTTGGGCGGAGAGATTGAGCCGAAAAATCACGTTCTGCCCCTGCTCCGTTCCCACTTTTGCAGTCGCTTTCCCAACGAGCAGTTTTTCATTTACGACCGCACTCACCAGGAGGCGCTTTTTTACGCCGGGGCAAAAGCGATCATCGTACCGCTGGATCGGTTCGAAATGGCCCAGCCGGACGAAACGGAGGCCTCCTATCGGCGGCTCTGGAAGCGATTTTACGATACCATCGCCATCAAAGAGCGTGAAAATCCCCGCTGCCGTCAGACGCAGATGCCAAAACGGTATTGGAACACCATGACGGAATTTCAGGGCGAGGATTATTTTATTTCCGGGCAAAGCGCCGAATTAAACTGCCGCACCGGTACCCTGCCGACTGTTTCAAGTACCACGGAATAACTTCCATTGTGATCACAACTTAAAGTGTTTTTGGTTACGTAGCGCAGCCTTTCGCGTAAAACGCCCGGAGGAACGGCGTGCAGAAGTCACCTTCGGCATTTTTGTCTTCTCCGGGCGCTACGGTTCAAATGCTCGACGCAGTCGTTCCAAACCTCGTCGTTCCAAGCGGGAAACCTGCACCTGCGATACCTTCAGGACCTTGGCGGTCTGTTCCTGTGTGAATCCACGGAAGTAACGGAGCAGGATCGTCATTCGCTCCTTTTCCGGCAGCGCATCCACCGCCTCCCGCACAGCGATTCGCTCCACAATTCCGTCCTCCGGAGCGTCAGTCCCAAGCATCCCCTCCAGAGCAAGTCCGTCCTCCGTCTCCCGCTGGAGTGAATCCGGCAGGTCGGTAGCCAACTCCGCGCAGGCAATTTCCTCTGCGGACAGCCCTGTGCTCTCCGACAGTTCAGACAGTACCGGTTCCCTTCCCAGCTCGCTCCGCAGCCGTTCCCGGACACTGTACAGAAGATTCGCCCGCTCCCTGATTGTTCGGCCCACCTTGATCGTTCCGTCGTCCCGAAGAAAGCGGCGTATCTCTCCCGCGATCTTTGGCACCGCATATGTAGAAAAGCAGGTCCCATATGTAAAGTCAAATCCTTGCACAGCTTTCAAAAAGCCCAGACAGCCCAGCTGATAGAGGTCGTCCGCCTCCACACCCCGGCCATAATATCGCCGGACAATGCTCCAGATCAGGCCGCTGTTCTCTTCCACCATCTGCTCGCAGGCTTGCCGGTCGCCCTCCTGCGCCGCCCGAAGCAGGCCCAGCGTTACCTGACCGCTCATCTCTGGCCGTTTACCCGGCTGGCGATCTTCTTGCGCATCGTCACGGTTGTCCCCCGCCCCGGCGTTGAGTGAACCGTCAAGGCGTCCATAAAGCTCTCCATGATGGTAAACCCCATGCCGCTGCGCTCCTCGCCACCGGTGGTAAACATGGGCTGCCGGGCTTTTTCAACATTGGGGATTCCCCTTCCGACATCCTTGACCGTTATTTCCAGTACGTTGCCCTCGCAGATCCTGGCTTTTAAGCTTACCCGTCCGATGGAATCCGGATAAGCGTGGACTATGGCATTGGTTACCGCCTCGCTGACCGCCGTCTTGATATCCTCCAATTCGTTCAGCGTTGGGTCCATCTGCGAGGCGAAACAGGCCGCCGCCACCCGTGCAAAGCCCTCGTTGCTGCTGCGGCTGGGAAATTCCAGCCGGATGTAATTCATGCTCTTCTTCATACCGTTCCCTCCTGTTTTATGTGAACCAGCCGGCCGATCCCGGCGGCGTCCATAACCCGCTTTGCCTGCGGCTGTACACGGCATACCTGCAGACTGCCGTCCAGATCATCCATGCACCGCTTCGCCCGCAGCAGCAGCGCGATGCCAGAGCTATCCATAAAAGTCACACCGCTGAAATCCAGCACCAGCCGACGCGGAAGAGCAGCATCCACGGCCAGCTCCAACTCCCGGATGGCGTTTTTAGCGGCATGGTGATCCAATTCCCCGCTGAACTCCAACAGCAGGTTTCGGTCGACACTCTGCATTTTGATATCCATATTGCAAGTCTCCTTTGTATTAGCGTGGCAAATTTTCTACGTGACAGTGTGCCGTCTTTGCCGTACACAGTCCGTTTTTAAAAATGATATCCAAGCATAAAATGTGCAGTTTTTATGGCTTTTTTATGGCTTTACCTTTTTTGAGAATTACTTTAAAATATCGCTGGGCAAACCCGTTTCGCCCTTTTTAAAACGTGAGAGCAGATAATTGCTGCAGCATGTCTCTGCGGTGATCATACCATGATTCAAAATTTCTTTTCTGTCGAAAGTCTTTTGGTTGCCATAAATATTTTGTTATGGTAACCAGCTGCACATTTTGAGTCATTCATTGAGACAATCGCATTTTTTTACAGCAGCCTTTGCTTTTTAACTTTGCTGAAATTGTACAGCAGCGGCTGCATTTGCATATTTGGCACATTAACTTTCGTATATAGGTTGAAATCAAGCTTTTTCAGTTAAATTTCTAAGATCGCCCGGATTTTTTAAATCTTTTTCTCTTGATTTTTCTACGTGAAGCTGGTAAGATGGCAATTGTCACGTAAACGATTTACTTCCGATGGGACACAGTTTTCGCAGCCCCGTCAGAAAACAGGGAGAAACAGATGGAAAACATGCAGATTACGGCGCTGGGTGAAATTCTGATTGACTACACCCCCCTGCCGGACTCCGATGCCGGCATGGCGGTATTTGAACAAAATCCGGGCGGTGCGCCGGCAAATGTGTTGACCTGTGCTGCAAAGCTTGGACGCAGGACCGCTTTCATTGGCAAAGTGGGCGACGATATACAGGGCCGATTCCTGGTGGACACGCTGAATAGGACCGGCATCGACACCCGCGCCCTTCGCGTGGACGGGCGTTATTTTACCACGCTGGCGTTTGTCAAGCTGGCAGAAAACGGAGAACGCAGCTTCTCCTTTGCCCGGAAGCCTGGAGCAGACACGCAGCTTTCATCGGAGGAGCTGGATCGGGAGTTGATTTCACACAGTGATATTCTGCATTTTGGCTCCCTCTCTTTGACAAATGAACCGGCCCGCGGGGCCACGATGGAAGCCGTGCGCTTGGCGCGGCAATCTGGCGCGATGATTGCTTATGATCCCAATTACCGCCCATTGCTTTGGGCAAATAAAGAGGTGGCCATGGAACAGATGCGGTCTCCTCTGCCGCTTGTGGACTTTCTGAAGGTCTCCGACGACGAAGTGGAGTTGTTGACGGACTGCGCCGATCCTCAGGCAGGGGCGGAAAAGCTGGTAAAGTTGGGCCTTCGGTGCGCGGTTGTGACGATTGGCAATCAGGGCGCCTTGGTTTCCACAAAAGACGGGAGCGTCATGGTTCCCGGTTTTCCCACAAAAGCCGTGGACACCACCGGTGCGGGAGACTCCTTCTGGGGTGGATTCCTGACCCGTATTTCAGAAAGTGGGAAAACGCTTGACCAGCTCACATTTCAGGATTTTCAGTCCTGCGCCCGCTTTGGCAACGCCGTCGCTTCTCTGTGCGTGGAAAAGCGGGGCGCCATGCCCGCCATGCCCAGCCGTGAAAACGTCCTCCGCCGAATGCAAGGAATCATGAACTGACAGAGATACAGCGGTTATGGAAAAGTTCTGAAAAATTGCAGTCCTGCTGTAAAATATTTAAGCCCCGTAGGTTACAAACCTACGGGGCTTACCTTTTGGGAAACACGGGGGGAAACAATGCCAGCCGCATAATCGCGAATTTGCCTAGTGGTAGATATTCAGCTTTGTTTTACGGCGGGTCATTACTTGTTTTCCATCAGCAGAGTATATCGGTCTTCCGCTCCGATCTCGTAAACCCGCTCCACATCCGCATCCATAGCCGGAAGGCAGGCTTCCCCCGCCTCATATCGCACACAGGTGCCGCAGGATGAACTCAGCTTCCGGGGCACCGGCATCATTTTGGCGGCAATACCCTCCGCGCCCAGAGCGCGGGCAGTGGTCAGCGCCGCCAGATGGGTGTGGAACGTGGCAATGTATTGATTCATTTTTTCAGCGTCAAGCGAAAGTCATGGCCCTCCGGAACCACGCTGACCTGATAACCGCAGCCGTTGCCAAAGCGGGTCACGTTCTCCACGGAACACTGATTGTCCACCAAAACCTCCAGCTTGGCGGGACTGCCTTTTTTCACCTCTTTCTGCACCATCACCACTGGCGTTGGGCAGGAATACCCTCTTGCGTCAACCATTCTGTGTTCTTCCTTTCTTAGACCGTTTTCATTGAGACGGCGGCTGTTTCCTCTTTGGGCAGGTTCATCACGGAAATCACGGCAAACACCACAAAGCCCAAAACCACAGCGACCTTACCGGCATTGGAGATTCCGCCAACCACCAGTTCCTTGGCGTCGTTCAATGCGTCGGCGCTGCCAGCGAGACCGAAGTTATGAGCCAGCGCCGCACCCGAGATCATTCCAAACACGGTGACCGCGGAGTCTCCGTTGCCCTCGCCGGCCAGAATCAGCTGACGCAGGGGGCAGCCGCCAAGCAGGACAGAGCCCCAGCCCACCAGTGCCATGCCCAGCAGATTCCAAAGATGATTGCTGTGGGCGATGGGCTGCAGCATAAAGCCAAAATGGAAATTGCCGGTGATAAGATTGCCGATCAGGACTACCAGGAAGATGGCGACAAAGCCGTACAGCAGCTTGAAATCCTGAAACAGCACCGCATCGCGGATGCCGCCCACCATGCACAGGCGGGCCTTTTGGGCCAGCGCGCCCACCGCCAGCGCAATCAGCAAAGAGGCGAACAATGGCGCGTGTTTGGAGCCGGGCCCCTCCTCGCTGAACTTCAGCAGGGCGGGAACCGCCAGCAACAAGAGCAACAGTCCAGTCATGACGATGGGAAGCACGCTGCCCTCCACCCTGCCGACCTCATATGCCCGCTTCAAGGAGAAGCCGCGCTTGAGAAACTGCACACCGATCACGATGCCGACGATAAAACCCAACAGGCCCACCAAAGCATTGGCGTCGCCGCCCCCCAGACGGATCACCATCCGCAGGGGACAGCCCAAAAACGCCAGCGCACCGATCATCACAAACCCGCCCAAAACGAACCGCGTGGCCGGGGAGGAACCTGCCTTTGCCCGAAACTCCTTTGTGGCAACAGACATGATAAACGCGCCCAGCACCAGTCCGATAATCTCTGGGCGGACATACTGCACCTTTGCGGCGCTGTGCATCCCCACCGCGCCCGCGATATCCCGCAGGAAACAGGCAATGCAAAAACCCATGTTCGCGGGATTGCCGAGTGCCGTCAGCACCACCGCCGCAAGACCGCCCACCGCACCGGCGGCCACCACGACCCAGTTAATCTTTTTCATTTCAACTCTCCTATGTCCACAAAAAATTTCCGGATTTTTCCTGAATCTACGTCATTTATTATAGAAGAGCTTGATGTAAAAGGCCAATCTTTGTTAACAATGCCTCAAAATTTATAATCGTTTTCAACGATAATGTGATAGCCCGTTCACCCTTTTTTTGCAGACTCAAAAGACAAAGCGGGGGCGCGGGGGGCCCCCCCCGGCGCCG
>JAEWYA010000215.1 GCA_023395775.1 Bacillota bacterium | reverse complement strand
GGCGCAGCGCATGGCGGAGCTGGCGCGCCTCACCGGCGGCAGCAAGGTGACGGACGCGCTGCTGCAAAGCGCGGGAGAGCTGCTGGACGAGGCGGAGGCCTATCGCGGAAAGCTGTGAGCGCTTTTCCCCCTCGGCATATGCCCCCCGAGAGAAAGCTTCACGAAAAAGCATCATCTTGCAAAAATTTGACTGCGAAGGAGCCGTGTCCATTTTAAATGGATACGGCTCCTTTTTCCTTATAACACAACGGAATGCAGAGACAGAAAATCGCTGAAAGTTCAGGCCCCACACGCTTCGTTGTGTCGAAGAGAAACCGTCCATGAACCACGGAGGAACGTTGAAGTGCTGTGTCTTCCAATTTTGAGGGCAGTGTGGCTGACAATTTGGTCGGAATGCACAAGACGACATAAAAAATTACGATGAAGCATAGTCATCTTTCCTTGCTTTGTCATATGCGCGGTGCTAAAATATCGATAAGAGTAAGCCGTTACCTGCCAAAAAACAATTAATATGAAGGAGAAGAGCAATGAATCGTACGTTGATCTGTCAGATTCTCAACCACGAGATGATGCTGGCCACCGGGTGTACGGAGCCGGCGGCAATTGCCTTGACCGCTGCTGTCGCACGGGAGCATTTGATTGGGGAGCCCACCCACGTCAAAGTCCTCGCCAGCGTCAACATCATCAAGAATGCGATGGCTGCCGGCATACCGGGGACGGACTGCACCGGCATGAACTACGCGGCGGCGCTGGGCGCCGTCTGCGGCCGGGTGGACCGTCAGTTACAGGTGGTGGACGGAGCCACGCCGGAGGATGTGGCAAAAGCCGTGGAGCTGGTGCGGAGCGGCAATGTGGAAATGGGCCGAACGCCGGAGCCGGATAAGCTCTACGTGGAGGTGGAGCTGACCAACGGGTTGCATCAATCCCGCGCCGTCATTCGCGGGGCCCACACCAACGTCACCTTCATAGAGGAGGACCATCGGGAGCTTGCGACTGCTGCGCAGGAGGCATCGGCCGACCCCATTACGCCGCGGGTAATCAAGGAGACTCTGAGTATCCAGACGATATATGATTTTGTTGAGACGCTGGATCGGGAGACGGATGACCTCCACATGATCGAGCAGGCCATCAAGATCAACAGCGAGATCGCGAAAGTGGGCGCGGAGGGCAGCTTCGGGCTTAATATCGGCCGGCACATCCGCCAGAGCCAGGAGTCCGGCCTGATGGGCAAGGATGTGATGCTGGAGGCGGTTGCTGTCACATCCAGCGCCGCGGATGCCCGCATGGCGGGGGCCAACGCGCCGGTGGTCACCAATTCCGGTTCCGGAAATCAGGGCATCACCGCCACCATGCCCATCGTCTCTGCCGCGCAGTCTTTAGGAGTCGGCGAGGAGCGGATGTTCAGGGCCGTGACGCTTAGCCATCTGATAGCCATACATATCCACGCCGACTTCGGCCTGCTCTCCGGCCTCTGCGGGGCTACCATCGCCGCGACAGGCGCGGCCTGCGGACTGGTTTACTTACAGGGCGGCAGCGCAAAGCAGATCGGCTACGCCGTCAACAACATGCTGGGCGACGTGACGGGGATGCTGTGCGACGGGGCCAAGGCCGACTGCGCACTCAAAATCTCCACCTGCGTGTTCACCGCATTTAACTGTGCGGCGATGGCACTGCGGGACGAAACTGTGAAGCCCACCGATGGCATTGTGGAGCAGGACCCCGAGGTCACCATCGCCAACTTCGTGAAGCTGGGCAACGACGGGTCCCCCAAAATGGACGATCTGGTGTTGGATATGCTGCTGCAAAAGGGAAGGTAACGGGAAAAAGACAGGCAGGGGGCTGCTCAAAGCCCCCTGCTTATTTTATTCATACGTTTTACGTTTGCAAATGGATTTTCCTTGTATTAAAAGGAAGAAACTGCTATAATACTATAACCGATATTTTTGATATGCTTTTATACGAGGAGATTGCTTTGCTGCATTATATTCAGGCGCTGCTTGGGCAGCTTGACCTTTCCTCCGCGCTGGGCGCGGTGCTGCGGGCGGTGTCCGTTTTGCTGTGCCTGACGATTCACGAAACCTGTCACGGCCTGGCGGCGCTGTCTCTGGGGGACCCCACCGCCAGATCCATGCACCGGCTGTCCCTGAATCCCCTGAGGCACATCGACTGGCTGGGCCTTTTGATGATGTTTGCGGTGGGGTTTGGCTGGGCAAAGCCCGTGCCGGTGGACCCGCGGTACTTTAAGGACCCCAAGAAGGGGATGGCGCTGACGGCGCTGGCGGGGCCGGTCTCCAATTTCATGCTGGCCCTTTCTCTGATTCTGCTTAGCAAGGGAATTTACCTTTATGCGGATTACAGTCCGGTGTGGAACGGAATTTTCAACTTCTTGCTTTCTACCTCCATCCTCTCCATCGGCCTGGGCCTTTTCAACCTGATTCCCATCCCGCCGCTGGACGGGTCCAAGGTGCTGGGGGCGCTGCTGCCCGACCGGGCGTATTTTACGTTGATGCGCTATGAGCGGTACGGAATGCTGCTGCTGATCCTGCTCTCCTTTGCCAATGTGGGCGGCGGATTGATCAGCCGCGCCATTGCTTCGGTGTACACCGCCATGATAAACCTGCTCTATTGAGGTGAACGATTTTTGGACAGTCCCGTATTCAAACTGGAAAAAGTAGTCCGCGCCAAGTCCCAGGAGGAAATGCAGGACTTTGAAGGACCGCTGGACCTGATTTTGTTTTTGCTGGGCAAAAACAAAGTGGAGATTCAGGATATCTCCATTGCCCTGATCTGTGACCAGTATCTCCAATGGCTGGAGGCGCGCAAGAAGATGGATCTGGAGGTGGCCAGCGAATTTATCGCCATGGCGTCCCACCTGATCTATCTCAAGACACGGATGCTGCTTTCCATTGAGGACGAGGAGACCAAGGGTGAAATGGACGCCCTGATCCAGTCGCTGGAGGAGCGCCGCCGCAGCGAGAGCTACGGAGTGGTGAAGGCCGCGGCCATGCGGCTGGAGCCCATGGAGGAATTTGGCCGCAGCATTCTCACCCGCCAGCCAGAGCCGGTGGAGCGGGGAAAAATCTATGAATACGATCAGGACTCCGGCGATCTGATTCTGGCTATGGCGGACATCCGAGATCGGGCGGAGCGGGCGCTGCCCCCGCCCAGAACGGCCTTTGCAAACATCGTGCAGCACGAACCCTATCCCGTGGAGAGCAAGGCAAGGGAGATTGTCCAGCGGCTGAAGTCCGGCGGGATTACCCGGTTTTTGCTGCTGTTCAAGGGAAACCGGACCCGCAGCGAGGTGGTCGCGACGTTTTTGGCGATCCTGGAGCTGTGCCGCGCTCATATCATCCGTCTGGCGGGGTCCGAGACGGACTGTACCGTGAAGCAGGAGCAGGAGCTTCCGGAAAATCTGACGCTGTAAGGAAACATCATGGAAAATATGGACCTGAAGGAAATTGAGTCCGCCGCGGAGGGAATTCTTTTCGCCTCCGGCGAGCCAATCCACATTGACCGCATCTGTCTGGCGCTGGACATCGACCGTCCGGCGGCGGAGCGGGTGCTTCAAAATCTGATGGACCACTACGCCTATGACCGCCGCGGCGTCCGGCTGCTCCATGTGGAGGATACGTGGCAGCTGTATTCCGCGCCGGACTATGCGGACGTCATCCGCAGGGCGTTTGAGATCCGAAAGCCCGCCAAGCTCAGCCAGCCCGCGCTGGAGGTGCTGACCATCGTCGCGTATTATCAGCCCGTTACACGGGCCTATGTGGATCAGATCCGGGGCGTGGACAGTTCTTATACCTTGGGTCTGCTTCTGGAACGGAAGCTGATTGAGGAGTGCGGGCGGCTGCAGGTGCCGGGCCGGCCCCGGCTGTATCGGACCACGAAAAATTTTCTCCGCGCGTTTCACCTCCAATCGCTGGAGGACCTGCCGGAGCTGCCGGATTTCGGCGGCGCGGGACAGATGCGTCTGGGGGACAACGGAGAGATTGTCGATCCGGACGGAGAGAAATGCGAGGCTGCGGAGCCGGACGAGCCGGAGAATCTTGAATAAATTCTGCGCCCGGGGAAAGCTACGGAAGGAGGAGGACCCTTTTGCTCTGGCTGAAGATTTTGGCGGGCATTGCGGTTTTATTCGCTCTGTTCTGCCTGACACGGCTGGGTATTCGCGTTGAACTGGGGGACATCGTGTCGGCGGACGTGACCTTTGGATTCCTGCGTTTCCGGGTGGCTCCCTTAAAGGCTAAAAAGAAAAAGCCCAAAAAGGAAACAGTTAAAAAGGAACCGAAGGACCTGACAAAGACTCTGAAAAAATTCCCGAGACCCACGCTGAAGGACCTGAAGACCGCGTATCAAATGCTCTGGCCGCCATCCCAAAGGGCACTGCGCCGGTTCGGCCGCGGCATCCGGGTCCACCCGCTGACGATGTCGCTGACCCTCGCCGGGAAGAACGACCCCGCCGGAGCGGCGGAGGCCTACGGCGACATCTGCGCTGTGATGTGGACGGTGATGCCGCCGCTGGAGGAACTGATCAACATTCCAAAGCCATCCCTCCACGTGGGCGTGGATTTTGACGCGGCGGCCCTCCGCGTTCGGGGACAGGTGGGCGTTTCGCTGCGAATCGGGACGCTGCTGGCCATGGGCTTCGATCTGCTGATCCCCGGTATCCGCTGGCTCATGAAATTCCAAGAGGCCCATAAACAGGACGAACCGCAGCCGGATAAAAAGGCGGAAACGCCGCCGGCGGCAGCGTAGAAAGGAAATCGCTATGGATAACAATGTTCAAAAAAGTCATCCGCTGAACGACCTGATGCGCTCCACCATGGAGAAGATCCATGAGATGGTGGACACAAATACCATCGTTGGCCAGCCCATCACCACAACCGACGGCGTGACGCTCATCCCCATCTCCAAGGTCAGCTTCGGCTTTGCCAACGGCGGCGGGGATTACGGCACTACCCAGCCCCAGAATTTCGGCGGAGGCAGCGGCGCAGGCGTGAAGATCAGCCCTGTGGCGTTTCTTGTGATCAAGGACGGGACGACGAGGGTTCTGCCGGTTTCCGTACCTCCGGTGTCCACCGTGGACCGGGTAGTTGAAATGGTTCCCGATATTCTGGACAAAGTGGAAAAATATTTCGACAAAAAGAAGGAAAAAGAGGGCTTCTAACAGGGGTATACTAGGGTCACCTCAGTGGAAAGGTGATCGTAGATGGAAACTCGCTTCAAAAGATTCGTGACGCTGTTTTGCACCGTTTTGGTATTGTACAGTATTTTCCCTTGCCAAGCCCACGCCGTCAGCACCTCTGCCACGGCTGCCGTGCTGATGGACGTAGACTCCGGGCGGGTGCTGTATGCCCGGAACGAAGACTCCAAAATGCTGGTTGCAAGCACCACGAAAATCATGACCGCACTGGTGGCGCTGGAAAACGGGAACTTGAACAGCACCGTGAAGATCACGGCGGAGGCCGCGAACACGGAGGGCTCGTCCATGTATCTGAAAGCTGGGGAGAAGCTGACGCTGGAGACCTTGCTGTACGGACTGATGCTCTGCTCCGGAAACGATGCGGCGGTGGCCGTGGCTCAGGGCGTGGCAGGCAGTACGGACAAGTTTGTGAAGCTGATGAACGAAAAGGCGAAGAAGCTGGGCATGACCCATACCTCCTTTGCAAATCCCAACGGTCTGGACGACGAGAAGCACTACTCTACCGCCAAGGATATGGCGGTTTTGGCCTGCGCAGCCATGAACAACGAGACCTTTGCCCGCATCGTTTCCACCCGCACCGTCACCGTAGGCGGGCGGACGCTGACCAATCACAACAAGCTGCTCTCTTACGTGGACGGCTGCATCGGCCTGAAAACCGGCTATACAAAGGCTGCGGGCCGCACGCTGGTCTCCTGTGTGCAGCGGAACGGGCAGCGGCTGGTGGCGGTGACCCTTCAGGACGGCAACGACTGGGCAGACCACGCCGCGCTGTACGATTACGGTTTTTCCACATATCCGGCCCAGCGGGCCATGACCATCGGCGAGACGGTGGGGACGCTGGCGGTGACCGGCGGGCTGATGACCTCGCTTCCGCTGGTGGCGGCGGACAGCTTTTCCTGGCCGCTGGCGCAGGGGGAGAAGCTGGAGGTTCGATTTGAGCTGCCGGAGGGCCTCAGGGCCCCGGTAGCGGCGGGGACCTCTGCGGGACAAGCTGTTTTCAGCCTAAACGGTAAAGAAGTCGGGCGGGTCGAATTGCTGTGCGGCCGCGACATACTGCCGGCGATCCAGTCGCCCGCAAGCCTGCTGCGCCATCTGCGGACCCTGCTGCAGGGCGGATGAACGCGCGGTTTTGAAATGCGGCACAGAAATATTTCGGGTTGCCGAAGAAGCCGCAGTTTTGAAAGCATGGAGCCGCGCAGGCGGGCGCGGCTTTTTAATTTTCATGGAATGCCGAAAGGAGGGGAGCGCCATGGAGGAACGTCTGCAAAAGCTTTTGTCCGCCGCAGGGCTGTGTTCCCGCCGGACTGCGGAAATATGGCTTTCTGCCGGCCGGATAACGGTCAACGGCCGTACCGTCCGGATTGGGGATAGAGCCGACCCGGACCGGGATGATGTACGGGTGGACGGTGTGCCGCTCCGGGAAAAGGAGAACAAAACCTATATTTTGTTGAATAAGCCCAGGGGATACGTGTCTACTCTTTCCGACGAGAAGGGCCGTCCCACAGTGGCGGAGCTGGTTCGGGGTGCAGGGGCGCGAGTCTTTCCTGTGGGGCGGCTGGACATAGATTCGGAGGGCCTGCTGCTGCTGACCAACGACGGGGAGCTGATGCAGAGACTGATTCATCCAAGCTTTCAAGTTGACAAAATCTATCAGGTGGATGTAATCGGCTTCAGGGAGGGGTTGGATGTAAGGCTATCCTCCATTACAGAACTTGACGGAGAATCGATCTGTCCGGCATCGGTGGAGGTACTCTTTCAAAACAGGGACCATGCGCGTCTTTCCGTCGTCATCCACGAGGGGAAGAACCGTCAAATCCGGCGTATGTGCGCAAAATGCGGACTGACTGTCCGCCGTCTGCGGCGGGTGCGGGAGCACACGCTGGAGCTTGGGGAACTGGCGGAAGGGAAGTGGCGATACCTGACAGAGGCGGAAACCGCCGCGCTGTTGGGGGAATGATGTACATCGGCGGTAAGTCCGCATTTTTGCCCGACGGGAATTTCAATTGCAGGATTTTTGAAAATCCTGCAATTTTTATGCTGCGCGCGAAATCGGAAACCTATTGAAAACACATGAATTTTTTAAAAAGAATGATTCTGCTCACATCACCGCGGTGGTAAAAACGCATGTTGATATTGAAAAATGCAGGAAATGTGATACACTATTCATTAAGCGGGAGCCCAGTGCGCTGAAACTGAGAAGAGCAACGGAGGAAATTATTGTGGCTAAAGGCATCTTGTATACATTGGAAAACGGCATGAGCGGCTTTTCCAAAGGACAGAAGCGAATTGCCTCTTACATTATGGAGAACTATGACAAGGCGGCGTTCATGACCGCCAGTAAATTGGGCGAGCTGTCGGGCGTCAGCGAATCCACGGTGGTCCGTTTTGCCTATGAGCTGGGCTTTGACGGCTATCCCGCCATGCAGAGGACGCTTCAGGAGATGATCCGCAGCCGCCTGACCTCCACCCAGCGCATCAAGGCGGCGGACACGATGCTGAGCGGTCAGGACGTGCTGTCCTCCGTGATGCGGTCCGACTTCGACAAGCTCCGGCTGGTGGCGGACAAGGCCGATCGGAAGGATTTTGACCGTGTGGTGGACGAGCTGGTGGGGGCGCGCCATATCTATATCCTGGGGGTGAGGTCATCCTCCTTTGTGGCGGGATATCTGAACTTTTACATGCATTTGCTGCTGGAAAACGTCACGCTGGTACAGTCCAATGCCGCAGGCGAGATTTTCGAGCAGATGTTCCGCATCGGCGCTGGCGACGTGATGCTGGCTATCAGTTTTCCCCGGTATTCCAAGGTCACCATCAACACGGCGAAATTTGCCAAGGACCGGGGAGCGACGATTCTGGCCGTCACGGACAACGAGTTGTCTCCTCTGGCGCAGATGTCCAGCGCGTCGGTACTTGCGCCCAGCGAGATGATCTCCTTTGTGGACTCCATGGTGGCCCCGATGTCCATGGTAAACGCCCTGCTGGTGGCCCTGGGCTTCCGGCTGGGGAAGGACGTGTCCGCCACGTTCTCTGAGTTGGAGGATATCTGGGATGCCTACGGCGTGTTCGGAAGGTCGGACGATGAGTAAGAAAATCCTGGTGGTCGGCGGCGGAGCCGCAGGCATGATAGCCGCGATCTCGGCGGCGGAGCGGGGCGCGTCCGTGACGCTGCTGGAACCCAACGAGCGTCTGGGAAAAAAGCTGAATATCACCGGCAAGGGACGGTGCAACGTCACCAACGACTCCACGGCGGAAGAGCTGCTGGCTAATGTCCCCCACAACGGAAAATTCTTGTACAGCGCCTTTTCCCGGTTCGACGGGAGGGCCGCCATGGCGTTTTTCGAGGAGCTGGGGGTGCCGCTGAAGGTAGAGCGGGGGAAGCGGGTATTTCCCGTGTCTGACCGTTCCTTCGATATCAGCGACGCGCTGGAGCGGCGGCTGAAAAAGCTGAACGTCTCCATGCTGCGCAGGCGGGCCATTGGGCTGCTGACAGAGGACGGCGCGGTTCGGGGCGCGGAGACGGAGCGGGGGACGATTATCGCAGACGCGGTCATTCTGGCAACCGGCGGCGTATCCTATCCTGCCACCGGCTCCACTGGGGACGGCCACCGTCTTGCGGCGGAGGCGGGCCACACGGTCACGCCCCTGCGGGGTTCTCTGGTACCTTTGCAGGAAGAGGGCAACGTTTGCGCGGAATTGCAGGGGCTTTCGCTGCGGAACGTTGGACTGGCGGTCTTTGAAAACGGGAAGAAAATTCATACAGACTTTGGCGAACTGCTGTTTACCCATTTCGGCGTCAGCGGCCCTCTGGTGCTGTCCGCTTCCGCCCACATGCGGCATTTTGATAAGAAGGCGTACCGGCTGGAGATTGACCTGAAGCCTGCGCTGGACGAGTCACAATTGGACAGGCGTCTGCTGGCGGACTTTGAAAAATATGCCAACAGCGATTTTTGCAACGCGCTGAACGACCTTCTGCCTCAGAAGCTGATCCCCGTCATGGTGGAGCGCTGCGGGATTTCCCCGCACCAGAAGGTCCACGACGTCACACGGGAGCAGCGGCAGGGTCTGCTGCGCCTTTTGAAGCATTTTTCCATTGAGATCGCCGCGCCCCGGCCGGTGGAGGACGCCATCGTCACCTCCGGCGGTGTGAAAGTGTCGGAGATTAACCCGCACACCATGGAGTCAAAGCTTGTAAAGGGCTTATACTTTGCGGGTGAGCTGATCGACGTGGACGCCTATACCGGCGGATTCAACCTGCAGATCGCCTGGGCCACCGGGCGCGCCGCTGGATTTGCGGCGGCGGAAACCAAGGAGTAAGGAGCATCCCAATGAAAAACGTGAGCATTGCCATCGACGGGCCCTCCGGCGCGGGAAAAAGCACCCTGGCCCGGGCGCTGGCAAAGGAAAAAGGATATCTGTACGTAGACACCGGCGCCATCTACCGCACACTGGGCTGCTATGTCCGGCGCAAGGGAGCGGACCCGAAGGACGAAGCGGCGGTGATGGAGCTTCTGCGGTCGGCAAAGGTGGAGCTGCGTTACGGCGATGAAGGTTTGCAGCGCATGTTCCTGAACGGGGAGGACGTGTCGGAGGAGATCCGCCTGCCGGAGGTCTCCAGATATGCCTCCGCCGTCTCCGCTCATTCCGGCGTCCGGGTGTATCTGCTGGAGATGCAGCGGGACCTTGCCCGGAAACACAGCGTGGTGATGGACGGACGGGATATCGGCACGGTGGTCCTGCCAAACGCGGACGTGAAGATATTTCTCACCGCATCGGCGGAGGCCCGGGCGCAGCGCCGGTATCTGGAGCTTCGCCAGCGCGGGACGCCGGAGCCGTTCGATCAGGTGCTCAGCGAGATTGTTCAGCGGGACTGGGGCGATACCCACCGCGCGGCCGCGCCTTTGCGTGAAGCGGAGGACGCCGTGGTTGTGGATACCACGGACCTGAATTTTCAGGAGAGCCTGGCGGCGCTTTTGCGGGTGGTCGGGGAGGAAATGGAATGAAGCCGCTGAACCGCTTTTTTGTGTTTATCTACTATCTGGTGGGCTTCATTGCGGGGATCCTTCACCCGGTTTCCGTAGAGGGGATGGACCGCCTTCCCCAAGGCGGCGCGCTCCTTTGCCCCAACCACTCCAGCGACTGGGACCCGGTGCTGGTGGCGTTGAAGCTGCCGGTCAACTATCGGCTGCATATCATGGCGAAGGAGGAGCTGTTCCGCAATCCGGTTCTAGGCTGGATTATGCGCAAGGTGGGCGCGTTTCCCGTCAGCCGGGGCAGCAACGATATCCAATCTGTCAAAACTGCCATGCAGGCCATCAAGGCCGGGGACAATCTGCTGATGTTTCCGGAGGGCACCACCATCCGGGGCGGCGTGGGCTATGCTGATGGTCTGCCCGCTCACGCCCACGGCGGCGTCGCCATGATCGGCATACGCACCGGGGCCATTCTGGTGCCGGTGTTTGTGGACGGTGAAAAAAAGCTGTTCCACCGGACCCGCATCATTTTCGGTGAGCCGTACCAGCCTCAGATCACCGGACGGCACGGTACGGCGGAGGAAGGCCAGCGGGCAGCCGACGGCGTTTTGGCGGCGGCCTATGCCCTGGGCGGTCAGGCCGTGGGAGGGATGCCGCTGTGCGAGTGATTCTGGCCGGCAGCGCCGGTTTTTGTTACGGTGTGAAACGGGCGGTGGAGCTGACAAAGGAAACCGCCGCCGAGCACGGCGGCTGCGTCATGTTGGGAGACCTGATCCATAACGCCCATGTGATTGCGGAACTGGAGGCTCTGGGCGTGCGGAAGGTCGGTGTGCCGGAGGGCGTGCAGGACGGAGAGACCGTGGTGCTCCGCTCCCACGGGGAACGGCGGGAGGTGCTGGAGGCGCTGGAAAAGCGCGGCATCCGCTGCGTCAGCGCCGCGTGTCCCAACGTGCAGCGTATTCAAACTCTTGCGGCGCAGGCGGAGGAAGCGGGCCGTCAGGTCATTATCATCGGAGAGCCGCACCATCCGGAAATCCTCGGCGTAGCAAGCTATTGCTCCCAACCGCTGATCTTCGGCGGGCCGGAGGAGATTCGCTCATGGCTGGAGGCGGAGCCCGGGCGGCGGGACACGCCCGTGACGGTGGTGGCACAGACTACCTGCATTCGTGAACTTTTTGAAACTTCCGCAAAAATCTTAAAAAAAGAGTGTACAAACGCGAAAATATTTGATACAATATGTTTTGCTACGTATAAACGTCAGTCTGAGGCGGCTGAGATCGCCGGACAGGTGGACGTGATGGTGGTGGTAGGAGACCGCAGAAGTGCAAACACCAAACATTTGACGGAAATTTGTAATGAGAGATGCCCGCGTGTCCTCCAGATTGAGAGGGCGGACGAGCTCTCGCCGGATTTTTTCAATGGTTGCTCTGTTGCAGGTCTGACGGCCGGTGCCTCCACGCCTGCGGGCATCATTAAGGAGGTATATGCAACGATGAGTGAAGAAATCAAGGCTGCCGAAGGCGGCGAGGAGTCCTTCGAGGAACTGCTGAATCAATCTTTTAAGACTTTAAATACAGGGGAAAAGGTAACCGGCATTGTCACGGCCATCGGCCCGACGGAGGTTCAGGTGGACGTGGGCGCGAAGCAGGCTGCGTACATCAAGGCCAGCGAGCTGAGCGAAGATCCCAATGTCAAGCCAGAGGATATTTTGAAGGTCGGCGACGAGATCGAGGCATATATCGTCCGCGTCAACGACGTGGAGGGTTACGCGGAGCTTTCCAAGAAGCGTCTGGACGCCGTCAAGGTCTGGGAGAACATTGAGCAGGCTGTGGACAACAAGACCGTCATGGAAGGCACCGTCACTGAGGTCAACAAGGGCGGCGTTGTGGTATCCGTCAAGGGTGTGCGCGTGTTCGTGCCCGCATCTCAGAGCGGTATGCCCCGCGGCGCCAATCTGGATACCATGGTGAAGTCCAAGGTGCAGCTGCGCGTTACCGAGGTCAACCGTGCCCGCCGCCGTGTGGTGGGTTCCATCCGCTCCGTGGCGGACGAGTCCCGCAAGGCCGCTCAGGATGAAGTCTGGAACAATATCGAGGTCGGAAAGCACTATACCGGTACTGTGAAG
>JAEWYA010000118.1 GCA_023395775.1 Bacillota bacterium | reverse complement strand
CGGCGTTATTTCGTCAGCGTGGAATTACCAGATCACGACCCGGTCCTCCGGAGCCAGCCACATCCCGTCGCTGGCAGTGATGCCGAAAGCGTCATAGAACGGCTGGAAGTTCTGCAAAACCAGACTGCCCCGCAGCTTATCAGGCGCGTGGACGTCGGCCTGAGCCAGATACTGCTTCATCTCCCGGGGATAGCTGGAGCACCAGATCTCCGCCGAGGCGGTGTACAGCGCCTTATAGTCCGGCTGGGCACGCTTTCCCTCCATTTCCGTAATGCAGGCCATGGCGCCTAGGTCCGCAATGTTCTCCGAAAGAGTCAGCGCCCCGTTACAGGTGATCCCGGGCGCGGCCTCCTTCTTGTCGTATAGCTCCGCAACCCGACCGCACAGGCTTTGAAACGCGGAGTAGTCCGCAGCGGTCCACCAGTCGGCGGCATTGCCCTTCTCGTCGTACTTTGCCCCGTTGTTGTCAAAAGCGTGGGTGACCTCGTGGGCGATCACATAGCCCACTCGTCCCAGATTCTGCTCGTAGGTAGCGTTCACATCATAAAATGGCTGCTGCAAAATGGCTGCGGGGAAGGTAATCGAGTTGTCGACATCGCTGTAGCAGGCATTCACAGTGTCCGGCGTCATGGGCCAATCGGTCTTGTCCACGCCGTCCTTTTGATATTGGATTGACAGGGCCCTTTGGGTCTTGGCGATCGCGACAACATTATCGAAAAAGCTGCCGCCCTGCGCCGCAGTCAAAAACTCCGTATCCTTCAGATCGTCTTTCCATATATCGGGATAGCCGATGTTCAGCTTCATGGTCTCCAGCTTGCGGATGGCCTTTGCCTTGGTCGCGTCCTGCATCCATGTCAGCTTCTGAATCCGCTCCTTATAGACGGCCAGCATCTCCTTCACCATCTTTTCCACATCAGCCTTGGCTGCCGCGGAGAAATGACGGTCCACATATGCCATACCCAGATAATCGCTCATCAGCGACTGAACGTACTGCGCGGCCAGCTCCTCCTCAGAGACAGACCCGGTGGAACCCATGTACGCCTGCTGGAACGCGTTGGACGCGTCGGTGAATTCCTGATTCAAAAGCGCACCGTAGCTCATGGCCAGCTCCAGACGGCAGCAGGTTTTCAGCAGCTCCAGATGCGCCCCGTCCAAGTATGCCGCTCCGGCTTTCAGCGCCCCCGCATCCGACACCACGATCTTGTCGGTCTGGGTATAGCCGGTCTGGGCAAAGACCGCGCTCAGGTCCACATTGGGAAACAATTTTTGAAGCTTCGCCATGGTATAGAGGTTATAGGTCTTATCCACATCCTGAAGTTCCTGATTGGTCAGGGACTTGGCGGCAATGGACGCCTCCATATCCCAGATCTGACGGGCCTGCGTCTGTGCGTCAGCCTCAGGCGTCCCCACCAGCTTGAGCAGCGCGGCAACATAGGTCAGATAGGCCGTCTTCTGGCTGTCGGTTGCATTTTCATAGCCACTCTGTCCCAGAGAAGGATAGAACGCACTGAAAGCCAGATCGTACACATTGCTGTTCTTGGCGTCCACCGTCAGGCCAAAGCCCAGCAGCAGGCTGGCGCCCAGTTTCTGATAGACGAGATTCCTGGCCGCCATCAGTTCGTCCAGCGTTTTAGCGTTGTCCACCGCGTCCAGATAGGGCCGGATGGGCGTGATACCCGCCTTGTTTCGTGCGTCCGTGTTCAGGATATTGTTGTACAGGGCGGAGATTTTTTTCTCTCCCTCGGTCTTAGGTGACGCGGCGGTCTCCCTGATGATCTGCGCCACCTGTTGGTTTACCGTGATCGCCAGATCGTTGAAGCTGCCGGTTCCGGTGTAGCCGGTTTTTATTACGCTGGAATCCAGCGCTTTCTTATTGACCGAGGCATAAAAGTCATCCTTCAGATTTGTTCCCTCCAGCGCATAGGTTCGCTGGATGAACAGCTCCATCTGCCGCTCCGTCACATAATTGTTGGGGGAGAATGTGGTCGCGCTGGTACCCGCCACGATGCCTGTGGACAGCACGTCCTGAAGATCCTCCGCCGCCCATGCGGGCAGATCGATAAAATTGGCGCTGGAATACCCGCTGCGGGCATTATCGCCCACGGGGACAGGCAGATCGCCGCCAAAGGCCCGGCGCAGCATCACCAGCGCCTGCGCGCGGGTGACGGACCGCTCCTCATGGAGACTGCCGTCGGAATATCCCCGCAGAATATCGGTCTTCTTCACCCCTGGGTTATAGTCGTCCGCCGCGGCCACCAGCATATCCGCCACCTCGCCGCGGGTCAGATAATCCGGCTGTGCCGCCAGCGCCGCCTGCACCGACGACGCCAGCATGACCGCAGCCAGCAGTGCCGACGCGGTCCGTTTCTTCATGCTCAATCTGATTTCCTCCATTCGTCTCTCCCGGGAGCAGCCCTCGCTGTCCGCCCTCGTCTTGTACTGTAATACTAATACAATAATGTACAGTTGTCAATCCCTCTCAGGGAAAATTTTCCGCCCCTCCGCGTATTGCACAAGGCCGTCGTTCCTGCGGCATTGTCTGAAAGTCAACGGCTTTCGACAAAGTTTGCAGCTGTTTTGTCCTAAAATGAAGCCCGGATGCAGATTTTGTGTCCGGGAGGGACTTATGAAGAAAATTTTTCGATTGTCCCAAGGTGTGCGGATCCTTCTGGGCGCTCTTGCACTGCTGGCGGGGCTGGGCCTGTCATGGACGCTGTTCGAGCTGGACGGCTTTGGGCTGCTGGTTCTGCTGCCCTTCGCGGCTTTTTTCTTCTGGGTCAGCCCTGAGCTCTGGCGCAGTAAAAAGTAGGAGACCGGCACGGCGGAGATTACGGCCGACATCGCCGGAAAGCGGTTTTTCGCTGTAAGCGCCGGGATTCAAATATAAAACCCATTAAAAAGGCGAATTCGCCTTTTTAATGGGTCTTTTAGGAGATATGGTTTGCCCTCAAAACTCATGGAGCGGAAGATCTTTCAAGTCATAATAATCCAAAAATGAGTGTTCCTTTCCCCGGAACTTCACTCCCACCATGGTATCCAGCTGGACGCCGTGGATAGCGGCAAAAATGGACTTCTCCACGTTCGGATTCGTCTTTTTCAATTCCCGGATCAGAACCTTCATCTCCTGCCGCTTGCTCTGCCCCACACCGTCGCCGGAGGCGTCCCGCGCCTCCGTGAATCGGCAGGCACACTGCAAGAACTGCAAACCATTGTAATTCTTCCAGGCAATAATATCGTCCTCATGGACACAATATAGCGGACGAATCAGCTCCATGCCGGGAAAGTTTCTGCTGTGGAGCTTCGGCGGCATAGCCTGAAGCTGCGCGCCGTATAACAGGGCCATCAGGGTCGTTTCAATCACGTCTGAAAAATGATGTCCCAGGGCGATCTTGTTGCAGCCCAGTTCCTGAGCCTTGGCATAGAGAAATCCCCGGCGCATCCGGGCGCAGAGGTAGCAGGGGTTCTTGTCCACCTGCACCGTGACATCAAAAATATCACTGTCAAAAATCGTCACGGGGATTTCAAGTCTTGCGGCATTTTCCTCAATCAGCCGCCGGTTTTCCGGAGCGTATCCGGGGTCCATCACCATGAAAACCAGTTCAAAAGGGTGACTCGTGTGGCGCTGGAGCTCCTGCATCAGCTTTGCCAGCACCATGGAATCCTTTCCGCCGGAAATGCACACGGCGATCTTGTCTCCCGGCGCGATCAGCTCATACCGCTTCACCGCCGCAATAAAAGGGTTCCACAGCGTCTTGCGGTACTTCTTGATCATGCTCCGCTCCGCGACCTCGCAGGGCGTCAGTTCTCTCGGCATTTCGTGTTCTCCAATACATTTCTCGTTTTTATATTGCTTTTCTCTTTTTCAGCCCTTAGAGCCAGATAGCGCCCAATTTTAAAATGGACGCGAACGCCCGCCGATACCAGGGCCGCTTCTTCCAGTCCTCCATCGTATAGGAGACGCTCTCCGCCATGATCTGATCCATATCCTCCAGCAGCTCTTCCACCGCCGGCATATCATACAGCATCGCCGCGCACTCAAAATGGAGCTGAAAGGACCGGTAATCCATGTTGGTGCTGCCCACCAGACCCATTTTCCGGTCCACCATAACGCTCTTTGCGTGGATAAAGCCGGGCGCGTACTTATAAATTTTCACACCGTGGCTCATCAGTTCTCCCCAGTAGGTCTCCGCCACCATGTAGGCATACCTTTTGTCCGGGACAGCCGGAACCATCAGCCGCACATCCACGCCGGAGTCCGCCGCAATACACAGTGCCCGCTGCATGGCGGTCTCCACTGCGTAATACGGCGTGGTAATATAAAGGAATCGGGTAGACGCGGCAATCAATTGCAGAAACGTGTCCTCCACCGGGTTGTCCGGATTGTTCAGCGGCCCGTCGGTGAACGCCTGGCAGAACCCGAAGCTCTCAGGCCCGTCTGTACGGGCGCGGTAGTAGTCATCTTCGTTGGGCAGCGTCCCGCCCATCATCTCCCACATCTGAATAAACTGAGCTGCAAGGCCCCAAGCCCCATCCCCCTCAATCCGGACCGCAGAGTCCTTCCACCGTCCAAACCGTTCAAAAAGGTTTGCATACTCGTCGGCCAGATTGATGCCGCCGGTATAGGCCCAGTAGCCGTCGATCACCGCGATCTTGCGGTGGTCCCGGTAGTTGAAATATATCCGGTTTACATAACGGTGGACTGGGTTAAAGACCTGTACCTCAATTCCCGCGTTCTGCACGTCCTGAAGCGCGGCGTCGGAAAAGCGGGTTAGATTCCCGAAATCATCAAAAATAATGTGGACCTCCACGCCAGCGGCAGCCCGCTCCTTCAGCGCCGCCAAGGTCCGGTCCCAGATCTTTCCTTCGGCGATGATGAAATACTCCAGAAAGATATAGGTCTCCGCTTTTTGAATGTGGCTGATCAGGTCGTCGAAAAATTCCATTCCATCGCCAAAGTACTTGGCGGCAGTGTTTTTGTACAGGAGGAAATCCCGTTTTTGAAGGTAGGCCGCCACGCGGCCCATGGCCGCGTCCTGCTTTGTAAGCTTCGCCACATTGTATTCGCCCTGCCGACGGGCGCTCTCCAGCTCGGCTGGCGGCGGGACCCGCTTCAGGCTCAGGGTCTTGGCCTGATGAGTACCGCCCCACAGGAAAAACAGCAGCATGCCGGATACCGGCAGCACCAGCAGCAGACACATCCAGCTAAGCTTATAGCTGGGACTGCCGGAGCGGAGAAACACGCCCACGGCCATGATGATACCCAGCAGCTCCAACGCCGCATAGGCAATGTTGACATACTCCTCCAGGAAACGTGTCAGCAGCAGCGTCACGACGATTTGGGCCAACACCGTCAGTACGCACATGGCAATGCTGGACGCAGCGGAGATTCGCCGCTCAATCCGCTGGTCCCGTGTCTGTCTGTCTCCTGCCTGACGCATGGTCCTCTCCTCTCTTCCTCAGCGCCGCTGCTGTGGGGCGCTCCGTTTCCGCCTTCCCTTCCAAAAAATGCCCGAACTCACCTGCTCTGGGTCAACAGCTTCTGCTTGATGTCCCACAGCTTTTGGGATAGGTCGACATAATACTTGTGAGGGTAGTCAAACCGCTTCACCTCGTCCCAAAGGGTATCCACCTGTTGGGCACAGTAGGTTTGGATATCCCGGAGCTTCGGCTGCTGATAGACCAGCCTGCCGCCCAGATAGATCGGCACCTGCAATACCCGCGCGGTGAAGTTTGTCAGAGTCTTCCGCTTCCAGGTAGCCTGGGGATCGAACAGCTCCAGCGGCTTCGTCTCGTCCAGCTCCTCGTCGTGGAGGCAGATATAGTCCGCCTCCGCCTTTCCGGTGGCCCGGTCGTACAGGCGGTAGGTCTTCTTGAAATGGGGGATGGTAATCTTGCTCACGTTCTCGCTGACCTTGATCTTGGGGATAATGCTCCCCTGATCGTCCTCGATGGCCGCCAGCTTATAAACGCCGCCGAACACCGGCTCGCTGCGAGCCGTAATCATCCGCTCGCCCACGCCAAACATGTCGATGCAGGCCCCCTGAAGCAGCAAATCCTGAATCAGGTACTCGTCCAGCGTGTTGGACACGGAGATCTGACAGCCCGGCCAGCCGGCATCGTCCAGCATCTTTCGGGCCTCCCGGGTCAAATATGCCATGTCGCCGGAGTCCAGGCGGATGCCGCACTTCTGGATACCCATGGGACGCAGCACCTCGTTGAAAGCCCGGATGGCGTCCGGTACGCCGGATTTAAGAGTGTTGTAGGTGTCCACCAGGAGCGTCGCGTTGGTGGGATAGAGCTGGCAGTAGGTCTTGAACGCCTCATACTGGCTGTCGAACATCTGGACCCAGGCGTGGGCCATCGTCCCCCCGGCGGGGACGCCGTACAGCTGGTCGGAGATGGTGCAGGCCGTTCCCTTGCACCCGCCGATATAGGCGGCCCGGGCGCCGGTAATGGCGCCGTCCGTCCCCTGGGCGCGGCGGGAGCCGAATTCCAGTACCGTGCGGCCTCTGGCAGCCCGAACGATACGGTTAGCCTTTGTGGCGATCAAGCTCTGGTGATTCACCGCCAGCAGCAAAAACGTCTCGATGAGCTGGGCTTGAAGGGCGGGGGCGCGGACCGTTATCAGCGGTTCCTGCGGAAACACCGGCGTTCCCTCCGGGATGGCGTACAGGTCGCCGGTGAATTTAAAGTTCTTCAGATAGTCCAGAAAATTCTCAGAAAACAGGTTCCGTTCCCGGAGGTACCGGATGTCCTCCTCGGAAAAATGCAGGTCTTCGATATACTCAATAATCTGGTCCAGCCCCGCCGTCAGAGCAAAGCCGCCCTTGTCCGGAACATCCCGGAAAAATACGTCAAAATAGGTCACGCGGTCCTTTAATCCCGCCTCAAGATAACCGTTTCCCATGGTCAGCTCGTAGAAATCACACAGCATGGACATGTTGAGTTTCTCGCGGACACTCATATCGCACCTCAAATGTACTCCGTTTTGGACGGAGGTAATTGTTTTGATTATATCGCTTTTTTTCAACAAAATCAACGTCTTCTGTGTTTTTTGTCCAACATCTGTCAATTTTGGGATTGACAATCCGTTTTTCCTTCCCTATGATACAACCATACTCTGAATTTCAGCGGACGTCGGGCCAGCCTGACCTCGCCCGCGGCACGGAAGGGGCCTGACACTATGGGCTTAATTTTAGGAATTGATATTGGCGGCTCCACCACGAAGATCGTGGGGCTGGATGAACAGGGAACGCCGGGCGCTATGCTCCGCATCCGGGCGGAGGACCAGCTCACCTCTCTTTTTGGGGCGCTGGGCAACTATCTTACAAGCAACAAGCTGTCGCTGAGCGACGTGCAGCGGGTGGTGCTTACCGGTGTTGGCGCGTCTTATGTGGAGGGCGATATCTACGGTCTTCCCACCTGCCGGGTGGATGAGTTTACGGCCAGCGGCACCGGGGCGCTGGCCCTTTCGGGCCAGTCGGAGGGCGTGGTGGTGACCATGGGTACCGGCACCGCCTTCCTCTGGGCCAGGGACGGCAGGGTGGAGCATCTCTGCGGCAGCGGCATCGGCGGCGGCACACTGGGAGGCCTGTGCCATAAGCTGGTGGGCATGGAACGGTTCGGCCAGATCAAGAATCTGGCTGCCAGCGGCAACCTGGGCCATGTGGA
>JAEWYA010000057.1 GCA_023395775.1 Bacillota bacterium | reverse complement strand
CCTTATCAAGAGTGGCGGAGGGAACGGCCCGATGAAACCACGGCAACCTGTCTTTGACAAGGTGCCAAATCCGACGGAATCCGACAGATGAGGAGCAAAAAGAACTTTTGCGCACTTCCTTTTGTTGGAAAGTGTGCATTTTTGCGCTTCAGCCGTGCCGCCGCTTAGCGGCGGGAACGAAAGAAAGGACGATTTTTATGGCAAGACACTATCTTTTTACCTCTGAGTCCGTGACCGAGGGCCACCCTGACAAGATCTGCGATCAGATTTCCGACGCGGGGCTGGACGCGATTATGGAGAGGGACCCCCAGGGCCGCGTGGCCTGCGAGACCACGGCCTGCACCGGATTGATCCACGTGATGGGCGAGATCACCACCTCCTGCTACGTGGACATTCCCAAAATAGCCCGGGAGGTGGTCCGGGAGATCGGCTATGACCGGGGCAAATATGGGTTCGACTGCGATACCTGCGCTGTCATCACTTCGATCGACGAACAGTCCGCCGACATCGCGCTGGGCGTGGACAAGTCCCTGGAGAGCAAGGAGACCGGCGACAGCGAGCTCTCCAACGGCGCGGGCGATCAGGGTATGATGTTCGGCTACGCCTGCGACGAGACGCCGGAGCTGATGCCCCTGCCCCTGTCCCTCGCCCAGAAGCTGGCCATGCGCTTGACGGAGGTGCGCAAGAGTGGCAAGCTCTCCTACCTTCGTCCCGACGGCAAGAGTCAGGTCACTGTGGAGTATGACGAGAACAACCGGCCCGTCCGGGTGGATACCGTGGTGGTTTCCACGCAGCACGACCCGGACGTGTCTCTGGATACCATCCGGGCCGACATGATCGAGCATGTCATCAAGGCTGTCATCCCCGCGGACATGCTGGACGGCAATACCAAATACTATGTGAACCCCACCGGTCGCTTCGTCAAGGGCGGTCCCGCGGCGGATTCGGGCCTCACTGGCCGGAAGATTATCGTCGATACCTACGGCGGCAGCGCGCCCCACGGCGGCGGGTGCTTTTCCGGCAAGGACCCCACAAAGGTGGACCGCTCCGCGGCTTATGCCGCGCGGTATGTTGCGAAAAACATTGTGGCGGCGGGTCTTGCAAGGCGCTGCCAGGTGGAGCTGGCCTACGCCATCGGCGTCGCCCAGCCGGTGAGCATTCTGGTGGATACCTTCGGCACCGGCACGGTGGGCGACGACAAGCTGGAAGCCGCTGTCCGCAAGGTTTTTGACCTGCGGCCCACCGCCATTATCCGGGATCTCGACCTGCGCAGGCCCATCTACCGCAAGCTGGCCGCATACGGCCACATGGGCCGCACCGATCTGGGTGTGAAGTGGGAGGACACCGACCGCGTGGACGCACTGAAAGCAGCGGTAAAGTAAAAAAACCAACATCAGGCGCCCCGGGGACGTTTTTCGTCCCCGGGGCGCTTGATCTGCGGAGGGGGCTTTCCACGGCGAGGCGTCGCCCCCGAAAAGGAAGACTTCTCCTGTTGGCTGGCGGACTTGCCGCAGGCGGAGAATTGTGGTAAGATGCCCCTGGTATAAACAAAGGAGCAGAAGGCCGCGGGGAGAAACCGGTTGCCTGTGCGGTTGTTTCCGGCAGGCACCGGATTTTGACAGGCACTGCCAAAAGCAGAATTGATTTGAGTGAAACGAGGCTTTTTATGTTTAAAACGGCAATTTTTGATTTGGACGGTACGCTGCTGGATACGCTGGGCGATCTGACGGACGCCAGCAACCACATCTGTGAACAAAACGGCTGGCCCACCTTTACGCAGGAGCAGGTCCGCCATATGGTGGGCAACGGAAACCCCAAGCTGGTGGAGCGGTTTACCCCGGAGAGCGCGCGGACGCCGGAAAGACTGGCAGAATCCCTCAGACAGTTCATGGCATATTACGACCTTCACAAAATGGACCGCACGGCCCCCTATCCCGGCGTACCAGAGGCGCTGGCGGCGCTGCGGGCAGCGGGGATGAAGACCGCGGTCTTCTCCAATAAGGCGGACGCGTTGTGCCCGTCGCTGGTGCGGCACTATTTCGGCGATGTATTCGACATCGTCCGCGGCAAGCGGGACGGCGTTCCCGCCAAGCCGGACCCCGCCGGAGTCTATGACCTGATGCGGGAGCTGGGCGCTTCGGCGGCGGACACCGTCTACGTGGGCGACAGCGATGTGGATGTATTGACCGGACACAACGCGGGGCTCACCGTCTGCGGCGTCACATGGGGCTTTCGGGGACGGGAAGAGCTGGCACGGGCCGAGGCGGACCTGCTGGTGGACAGCGGAGCGGAACTGACGGCGCTGCTGCTGGGATAAAGGCGGAGCTTTTGCCGCGCAAGGTCCGGTTTCAGTTGACCGATGGGGAAAAATAGGATATAGTGAGCATATTGCATAGAAGGAGTGATATGGGGTCATGCCGGGTATCTCTGTAATTGTTCCTGTGTATCAGGCGAATAAATATGTTGAAAAATGTGTGGAGAGTGTCAAAAACCAGACGTTTTCCGACTGGGAGCTGCTGCTGGTGGACGACGGCTGCACGGATGGCTCTTCCCAGCTGTGCGATCAGTGCGCCGCCGGGGACGAGCGCATCCGGGTGTTCCACAAAAAGAGGAACGGCGGCGTCAGCGCCGCCCGGAACCTGGCGCTGGATGAGGCCAAAGGCGATTATATCGCGTTTTTGGACGTTGATGACCGGTATGAGTGTCAGTGCCTGGAGACACTTTGGAATCTGCGGCTTCAGGAACATGCCGACAGCGCGGCCTGCGCCCATTTGAATCTTTGGCCCGACGGGACAAAGCAGCCGGAGACGGTTCTTCCCGCCGGCGTTTACGACGCCGCGGGCATCCGGGAGGGCATCGTGGGTCCCCTGCTGGGCGACCGGCTGACCCAACCTGTATTCAACGGATTTATCTGGCGGTTTCTGTTCTCTCGGGAGATTCTACGCGGTGCCCATATCACCTTTGAGGGCGCGTATTTGGAGGACGAGCTGTTTTTAATGGAGTATTTCTGCCACGCCCAAAAACTGGCCGTGACGGACCAGCCTCTTTACCGCTATTTCCACAACCCCTCTTCCGCCACCCACAAGTACATGCCGGACTTCATGCAGGTCTTCGGCCGCTTTATGGAGCGGAAGGAGGCGCTGGTAAAACGGCACGGACTGGAGTCTCTGCGTCCCCAGTGGCGGGAGAATTCCAACTGGGCGGGACTGCTGATCGCCATCGGCAACGAGTATGCCCGGGGAAATGAGAAGCCCGTCCGCCAAAAGCAAAAAGCCGTTCAGGCTCTGTGCGAGCGTCCTGAGATGGCGAGAGCCATCGAAACGCTGACACCGGAGGGCGTGTCCTCCAATAAGCATCTGGTGGTCAAGCTGGTGAAGGGAAAGCATTTCTTCACGCTGACCCAAATGTACCGTCTGAAAAACGGCATCTGAAGAAACGGGGAAGATTGATCCATGTTTTCCATTCAAGAGAGTTTTCTTTTCACCATCTGGACGGCGCTGTGCGGGGTCTATGAGGCCAGCGCGCTCCACCGTCTTCTGACGGCGGCGGGCGGCTGGTGCAACCGCCGGATCGACGAGTCCCGGATTCTCGGCGTCCTGTGCCGAGAGGGCGCCGTGGCCCGCGCGTGGGGCGGGAGCCGGACCTTGAGTATCCTGAGCTTTTTAGCCAATCTGCCGGGGAATCTGCTCCACCGGCTGTATACCGCGTTTCAGCCGCAGTTTGACCAGAGCATTTTTGCCGGACTGGCGTTTGCCATAGGGGATGAGACCGCCATCGGAGAATTCTGGGTCATCACGGCGCTGTGGATCATCCCCTATGAGCGGTGGAACAACGGCTATAATCTTCTGGGCTTCGCGGCGCTGCTGATTCTGTTTTACGCGGGGTCCATGCGCCGATACGATACCTTCCGCCTGGATTTGAAATCGGTGGGGCCGTATGCCGTGGGGATGTTCCTGGCGGTGGTACTGGGCGTGGTTTTGTCCGCTTACCCCAGCCTCTCGGCCCGGTTTTTGATGTACCATTCCGTGTGCCTTCTGTGTGTGCTGGTGACGGTCAGCGCCGTGCGGAATGCGGACGATCTCAAGCGTCTTGCCGCGGGGGGAAGCGCGGTGGTGCTGGTTTCCTCCCTGTACGCGGCCTATCAGCGGATTCAGGGCGTGGAGGTCAACAGGTCCTATGTGGATGTGGACGTCAACGCCGGGATGCCGGGGCGGGTGGAGTCCTTCTTTGACAATCCCAATGCCTTTGCACAGGTATTGATTTTGCTGCTGCCCATTGTGCTGGGGTTGATGCTCTGCGCAAAACGGCCTGTTTTCAAGGTGATCGCCGCCGGTATTTTTGCCGTGGGCGTCGGAGCGCTGGGCATGACTTATTCAAGAGCCAGCTGGGTGGGCATTGCCTGCGCCATGGCTGTGGCGGTATTCTTGTGGAAGCCGAAGCTGATTCCGCTGTTTGCCGCCGGGTGCCTGCTGGCCGTCCCTCTGCTGCCCAGCAGTATCCTCAACCGCATCCTGACCATTACCAACACCAGCGATACCTCTACCTCCGGGCGTATTCCACTCTATCAGGCGGCGCTGGCCACCATTGGAAAGTCCCCGGTCACGGGAGCGGGGCTGGGCATCGACGCCGTACAGCAGTTCATCAAGGACAACAATCTCTACCACGCAAGGGCCCCCTTTGTCCACGCCCACAATATCTATTTACAGGTTTGGATTGAAACGGGATTGCTGGGCGTGGTCTCCTTTGTGGGCGCCATGCTGCTGAACATTAAAAACGCGGCCCGAACCGTGCGGCACTGCGGCGATTCCGCCGCCCGTACCCTTACCTGCGCGGCCGCGTCGTCCCTTTGCGGCATTATGGTCTGCGGCCTGGCGGATTACCCCTGGCACTATCCACGGGTTATGAGCATATTCTGGTTTGTCTTCGCGCTGTGCATTGCCGGTACGAAGCTGTGCCGACAGTGTGAACAAGAGGAGGAAAACCGGTGACAGAGCAGCTTTTACCTTTTTTGATCGTCTGCCCGCTGGTGTTTCTGGCCGGATTTGTGGACGCCATTGCCGGCGGCGGGGGGCTGATCTCCCTGCCGGCCTATCTGATTACCGGGCTGCCGGTTCACAACGCTATCGCCACCAACAAGACCTCCTCCGCCATGGGTACCGCCATCGCAACGCTGCGGTATGCCCGCAGCGGCTACATTCCATGGCGGGAGGCGTCCGCTGGAATTGTGTTTGCTCTGGCTGGCTCCACGCTGGGCGCGAAGCTTGCGCTGATGCTGGACGACAGCATTTTTCGGGTTGTCATGCTGGTGATCCTGCCGCTCACTGCGGTGTATGTTCTGCGGGGCAAGGCCCTGCAGGAGACGGAGG
>JAEWYA010000242.1 GCA_023395775.1 Bacillota bacterium | reverse complement strand
GGCCCCGGAACTGGGTGCCCGCCACCAGAGCGGTCAGATCCAGTAGGTAGACCTCCTTCTCCCGCAGCTTGAAGGGCACTTTTCCCTCGGAAATGCGCTGGGCAAGCCCCTCGGCGATGGCAGTCTTGCCAACACCGGGCTCGCCGATCAGGCAGGGGTTATTCTTCTGGCGGCGGTTCAGAATCTGAATCACCCGCTCGATCTCCTGACCCCGGCCGCTCACCGGGTCCAGCTTGCCAGCCTTTGCCCGCTCCGTCAGGTTCAGGCAGTAGCTCTCCAGATACTTGCGTTTTTTATCGCCCTTGTGCTCCTTGTCCCGCTCCGCCCGGGCGGAACTGCCCTGGGACTGCTCGTCACTCCGGGATGATGAGTCGCCGTTGAACAGACGGTTCAGGAACGGAAAGGTGGCGGTCTTGCCCTCTTCCTCATCCGGGTCGGGATTATTATCCTCCGTGGACAAATCCTCCACGTTCTCCACTCCGTCAAATGCCTGCAGCATTTCGTTGTTCAGCGTGTCCAGGTCGTCGTCGGAAATTCCCATCCGCTTCATCATATCATCCACCTGGGGCAGGCCCAGTTCCTTGGCGCATTTCAGGCACAGGCCCTCGTTCACGGTGTTGTCGCCGTCCAGCCGGGAAATAAAAACCACGGCCACATTTTTTTTGCATCTTGAACAAAGTTTCGGTTGCATCGTATACCTCCAGAATTACAGTGGGCGTCCGGGACGCCGTGCCGGACGCTCCGGCTGCGCGGGGAAGTGCGCGGAATCAATAGAAAAGCAAGTCCAGTGGACTATGGCTTGTAAAAAAGCTCAGCAAATGGGTCTGTGCCACGGTTTCCGTGTCGAAAGAGACATGCAGGCAGCGCAGCAGCCAAATCGCCAGGAACACCAGCAACGCCCCCTGAATGAGTCCCACCAGCGCGCCGCCCAGTCCGTTCAGGAAATGGATGCCCGGCAGCTTCATCGCAACATCCAGCGCCTTCGCCACCAGATGGAGCAGCAGCATCGCCGCCGCAAAGGTCAGGGCAAACAGAAGCATATACACGAAGGATTCCATCACGCTGTCCACCACCGCCATGGCGAGGGAGACGCCGGTTTCCTGAACCTTCTCCTCCGCCCTGTCCGCAAGGGACTTTGTCAGCGTGTCATCCCATCCCATCAGCTTCAGCAGTTCCCCCGCCTGCAGACGGGTCTGGGCGCCGTCCTCCGAGGAATCTCCGGATGAATCCGCCGCGCCGCCGTATGTGGATGCCATCTGATCCTCCGAAGTATCCAAGCCGACCTGCGGCTTCACCGGGGTCACGCTGTCTCCGATCTCCGTGGGTGAGCCGTCCGCCTGGGAGGACGAACCGCCGCTGATCGCGTCGTCCACCCTTTGTGTGACGGAATTCTCAATGACCGGCCGGAGCAGCTTCGTGGCCACCGGGGTCAGCTCCCGCGCGGCAAACGTAGCCCCCGTCAGAGCGAGAATCACCATCAGCAATCCCACTACCGCCCGGAACAGGCCGCGCCACGCGCCGTAGACCAGAAACCCAAACAGCACAGCCGCGACAATACAGTCTATTATAACAGCTGTTTTCAAGTTTGCCTACCTCCCCGGTCGTAAATAATTTGTGAATTCATCTGAAATATCGTCCAAAAGTGCACATTCATGGCAAAAATCTTACCGCGTGTTCCGCTGCCAGCAGCAGGGCGGACCCGTCGTTTCCCACCAGCGCCTCCCGGGCGTAGTCTGTACCGGTGAGGGAGGCGTACTGCTCCAGCTGGGGCGTGTAGATCACCAGTTTGTCAGTATACAGCACCGCGATGTACCGCCCGGAGGCGGAGATGCTCAAAATCTCTTCGCTGACAGGCAGCGCGGCAATCTCCTGCCCATCGGTGCCCACTGTTACCAGACGGCCCACGCTGCCGGACCGATAGCGGTTCAGCAGCAGCACCGCGTAATTCTCTCCATCAAGATCATACTCCCGCAGATAAGACCCGTTATAAGAATATGTAGCCGAAAGCTCCCGGGCAGACGAGCTGAAATACAGCCCATCGTCGCAGACCATGGCAAGACCTTGGCCCACCGTCCCCATATCATAGCACATGCCGTCTCCCACGGCCCAGGACGCCACCGGGTCGGTGGCCGTCAGGTCATAGAGCACCACGCTGGAGGCAAACGCCCCGCCGGACTGGCCCAGTGTCACCGCCGCGAGATACTTTCCGTCGTTGGTGACATAGGCGTTGGAAACAAAGCGTTCCGAAGAATTGAAGGTAAACAGCGGATTCCCCGCCGCGTCATAGGCGGAGACGGACGCCTTGTAGTTCTGCTTCCGGGCGGTCACCGCCAGTTCGCCGCCGCTGTTCAGCGTGGCGGCAATAAACGGCTCCGTATCGTCGGCGCTCTGCTGATAGACGAGGCCCTTCTCGTCCAGCACGTACAGTTCCGTGCCGCCCACGTCGTAAGCCACGGCCCGATCCCCCGCCGCGCTCAGCGACGGCGCCTCCATTTTCACAGAGGCTGACCAAACCGTTTCTCCGTTCCCGTCCACCAGGGACAGCGACGTATCCGAGAGAACCGCCAGCGTATCCCCCAGCTTTACAAAGCGGTTGGTGGAAGATGCGTCGTAGACGTACCCCGTGGTCCCGTCACTCTCGCTTCTGCCATAGGCAAAATAGCGCCGCAGGATGTCCAGACCTGTGCCGTCCCTCCAGGCGGCAGCCAAAACCACCCCCAGAACCGCCAGCAGCAGCAGGAAAAAGATCAGGAAGTTCCGCAGGCGGTGGCGTTTCGGAGGGAGATCCTCCTCATCGGCGTCATTCCAAATGTCATTCGTTCTATCAGCCATTGAGCCGTTCATCCTCATACCAAAGTCTTGTCAGATACAATCCGCCGGGCGGAACTGTGGGCCCGGCGGCGGTGCGGTCCCCCCGCTCCAAAATGCCGGGAATGTCCTCGGGGGCAAACTTGCCCTCCGCCGCGTACAGC